>DASZYI010000143.1:0-2739 GCA_035545475.1 Rhizomicrobium sp. | reverse complement strand
ATCTGTCCATTTATCTCGTGCGGTATCGGCGCGGTTTTGCAGAGCTGCTTCGCCGTGCGCATGCGGTCGTCGTTTTCGGAGAAATGTTCCCACATCGCATTGATCTGCAGCCGCTCGATGGGCTTCAAACCCAGCGAGACGCGGCCCGACCACAGATCGCGGCCGTCGATGCGCTGTTGCGTGAGATCGTTGAAGGAATAGCCTTGACGCTTGGTCCATTCGCCGGCGATGCGCAGATCCACGCGATCGTCGATGATGGGAAGGTTGATCATGCCTTCGAAACGCTTCTGGTGATAAGAACCGATTTCGCCGGACGCCATCGCCTCGAACTGGTCGCTGGGCCTTGCGGTCGTGAGGTTCACCACGCCGGCGGTCGCGTTACGTCCGTAAAGCGTTCCTTGGGGGCCGCGCAGAACTTCAGCCTGGGCGAGATCGTAGAATTCCTGTTCGAAGAAATGATTGCGCAGGAACGGGATGTCGTTCAGCGCAACGGCCACAGCCGGATCGGTGGTCACCGAGATGGCTTGGGTGCCGATGCCGCGGATCTGGATGTTGTAGCCGGTGAAGTTGGTTTTCGAGAAGGTCAGGTTCGGCACCTGCTTCACGAGATCGGGGCCGCCGGCGGTTTGCGTGGCGGTGAGCTGTTCCTGCGACAGTGCGGTGATCGATATCGGGATGCTTTGCACATCGGCGCCGCCGAGTTTCGACGAGGTTACGGTCACCGTCTCCACAGCCGCGCGCGCAGGCGAGGCCTGCGCAAGCTGCATGGCGGGAACATCGATGGCGGAGCGGCGATCGGGCATCACGGTGATGGTGCCGTCGGCGTGGCGGCGCGGCGTGAAGCCGGTGCCGGCCAGAATGCGGGACAGCGCCTCGTCGGAGGAGAGATTGCCGCTTGCGCCATTGGTGTGGATGCCGCGGATGGCGTTGTCGGACACGGTGAGCGAGACGCCGGTTTGCGTCATGTAACGGTTGAGCGCGGTTTCGAGATCGCCGCCGGGGATGGAGAAATCCTGCGCCGAGGCTATCGCAGCGAAAGCCGCGGCGCCGACCGTGCCGAGAAAGATGGCCTTGAGTTGGATGTGTCGCTTCATGTTCCCCCCTGTGTCGGTCTTAGTGCGAGATGACGATTTCGTTTCCGCGGGTTTCGACTTTCAGGCCGAAGACATCGCGGGCGGTGTTGGTGAAGGCCGAAAGGCTGGTGGCCGGGATCGCGCCGTTCATCGTGAGCCGAGCGACGGAGGCATCGGCGATCACGATCTTCTGGCGGTTGTAACGGTTCAATTCGCGCGCCACTTCGGAAAGCGGCGTGTGCAGGAAGGTGAGCATGCCGCGCCGCCAGGACAATTCGTCGGACAGCACGCGTTCGGTTTTGCGGGTAACGGTGAGCGTTTGCCCGCGCTTGACGAGCACGTCGCCCGGCGTGAGCACGGCGAGCTTCGCGCCATTGGCGGATTCGAACTGGGCGCGGCCTTCCACGAGCTTCACTTCGAGGCGGCCTTCATCGCGATGCACGGAGAATTGCGTGCCGAGATCGACGATGCGCTGCTTGCCCACCTGCACGATCAGCGGACGTTCGGCATCGTGCACGATATCGAAATAGGCTTCGCCCTTCTCCAGCGCGACGAAGCGGCGCTTGCCGCTCATTTCGGTGCGCACGACCGTATTGGTGTTGAGTTCGATGCGCGAACCATCGGCAAGGCGGATGGTTTCGCTGCCGCCGATGGCGGTGGCATAGGTGTGGGCGACGGGTTTGGGTTTGAGATAATCGCTTGCCGCATAGCCCGCGACGCCCAGCACGAGTGCGGCGGCGGCCATGCGGAAGAGAATGGGAAGCGTGCGGCGGCCGGACGACGCTGGCGTGGGCCGTTGCGGCGTGGGGTTTCCGCGCAGCGCGCTGAGGCGATCGGCGCGCGTCCAGGCGGCGTCGACGCGCAGATAAGCGACCATGTGAGCGGAGGATTGCGCGAGCCAGGCGTCGAGCGTTTTCTGGTCTTCGTCGCTCCAATCCTCGCGATCCTTGCGGTCGCGCCATTCGGCGGCGCGCGTTTTCACGTCGTGAGCGTTGGCGGTTTCGCTCATGGCTTGCCCCAGAGAAGTTCGGCCAGCGCATACATGCCGTCGGTCAGGTGGCGGTTGACGGTTTGCTCGGCGATGCCCATGCGCTCTGCGATCTCGCGGCGCGACAGGCCTTCGATCTTGCGGTAGATCACGGCCTGGCGGGCGCGCGGCGGGAGCTGATCGAGCGCTTCCTGAAGACGCACCAGTTCCTCGCGCGCCATCACATTGCGTTCGGGGCCGGGTTCTTCGTCGAAGACATTGAGCAGATCGACATCGGCCACCGACTGAATGGCCACCACATGCTCGCGCCGCGAGCGGTTGATCAGCAGGTTGCGCGCCACCGTGAACACGAAGGGGCGCACGGGATGCGGCATCTCCTTCTGGGCGGCTTCGTAGACGCGCATGTAGACGTCCTGCAGCAAGTCCTCGACATCCTTCTTGTTGCGCCAGCGCCGGCTGAGGAAACGGATCAGGCCCGCTTCCAGCGGAAGCACTTCGCGGACAAACCAGGCATTCACGTCGGACGCGGTCATGCCCGCGCCGGATCCATGGGGATCGGCGTTCTCACGATTGCTTTCCGGTGTCTCGGCCATTCCCCGGCCAGCCTTCCGCCCGACAGCGCGCCTTGAGTGTAAGTCCACGCCGCCTAGAACAAACGGGGCGGGCGGGTGAGCCAGT
>DASZYI010000142.1:0-32763 GCA_035545475.1 Rhizomicrobium sp. | reverse complement strand
ACCCATTTCGTGTACATGAACTGGCGCAGATAAGACCAAACCGCCATCATCACGCGCTTGGCGTGACCGGGATAGGCCTTCTTCATGCTCACAACGGCGATGCGATACGAACATCCCTCCGGCGGCAACCAGAAATCCACGATCTCTGGAAACTGCTGTTGCAGCAGCGGAATGAAAATCTCGTTCAGCGCTTCACCCAAAACGCTCGGCTCATCCGGCGGCCGCCCTGTAAACGTCGAAAGATAAATCGGATCGCGCCGCATCGTGATCGCGGTGATGTTGAACACGGGAAATTGCTCGACCGAATTGTAATAGCCGGTGTGATCGCCATAAGGGCCTTCGTCGCGATACTCGCTCAGCGAAACCTCGCCCTCGATCACGATCTCGGCTTCCGCAGGCACTTTCAGCGGCTGCGAAACGCAATCCGCCAGTTCCACACGCTGCCCACGCAGCAATCCCGCGAACTGATATTCCGAAAGCGTATCCGGCACCGGGGTGACCGCCGCCAAAATCGTTCCCGGATCGGCGCCGATCACCGCCGCCGCAGGGAAGGGCGCCGATTTCTCTTTTCCCCACCGCGCATGATGCTGTGCCCCGCCGCGATGTTTCAGCCACCGCATCAGGGTTTGGTTCTTTCCGGTCACCTGCATCCGGTAGATGCCGAGATTGTAATTGTCCTCGCGTCTGTCGCTCGGCCCCTTGGTCACGATCAGCGGCCAGGTGATGAGCGGCGCCGGTTCGCCCGGCCAGCAGGTCTGTATCGGCAGCTTGCCGAGGTCGATCTCATCACCGCGCCCAACAATCTGCTGGCACGCGGGCGATGAAACCGTCTTCTCGCGCATCGACATCGCGGTGCGCGCCAGCGGCAGCAAATCCATCGCCTCGCGAAAACTGCGCGGCGGCTCGGGCTGGCGCAACGTCGCCATCAACTCGCCAACCTCGCGCAGAGATTTCGCATCGCGCCGTTCCACGCCGCCCATGGTCACGCCCATGGCCACGCGCTTCACCGTGCCGAACAGATTCACCAGCACCGGTATGGAAGAGGGTTTGCCGTCCGCGCCGATCGGCTTTTCGAACAACACCGCGGGCCCGCCCTCTGCCAGAAGCCGTGTCTGGATTTCCGTCATTTCCAGAACTGTCGAGACCGGTTCGCGAACGCGCACAAGGTCGCGTTCGGCTTCAAGCCGCGAGAGGAATTCGCGCAGGGATTTGTAGCTCATCCGAAAAAGTCTACTGCACTTTCCATTTCGACGGGCTTGCGTGCTTTCGCCCATAGAGGAAATAGATGAAGAGCCCCGCCCCGGTCCAGACCACCAGGCGTATCCACGTCGCCGCGCCCAGGCTCACCATCATAAAGCCGCAAATCAGCACACCCAGCGGCGCCACGACCCAGACAAGCGGCGTGCGAAACGGCCTGGCGGCGGCTGGTGCGCTCATCCGCAAGATCAAAATTCCGACGCACACCGCCACGAATGCCATCAGCGTTCCTATGGAAACAAGGTCCGCGAGTATGTCGAGCGGGAAGATCGCCGCCATCAGCACGGCGAACACGCCGATCAGGATCGTTCCGACATGCGGCGTGCGAAACCGCGGATGCACGTCGCAGAACACTTTCCAGAGGAAACCGTCGCGCGCCATCGAGAAGAAGACGCGCGATTGCCCGTAAAGCGAAACGAACACCACCGAAGCAAGCCCCACGATCGCCCCGACATTGACCAGCGGCACCAGCCAGTGAAGCGAGGGCCCGATCTTGCGCACGGCGAATGACACCGGATCGGGCACGTCCAGCAGCCGCCAATCCGTCACGCCCACCAGCACCAGCGCCATCAAAATGTAGAGCACCGTGCAGATGCCGAGCGACGCAAGAATGCCGATGGGCACGTCGCGCTGCGGGTTCTTCGCTTCCTGCGCCGCCACGGAGACGCTGTCGAACCCGATATAGGAAAAGAAAATCACGCCCGATGCCGTGAAGATTCCGCTCCAGCCGAATTTCCCCGGCCCTTCATTGGGCGGAATGAACGGTGTCAAATGTTCGATATGTATGTAAGGCAATCCGAATGCGATCACCAAAATCACGATGCCCGTCTTGAGGAACACCATTGCGCCGTTGAATGTCGCCGATTGCTTGACGCCCAGTACGAGGAACACCGTCAGCGCCACGATCAGCGCCACTGCCGGGAAGTTGAATATCGCTCCCGTCAGATGCATGTCGCCCAGACCTTTGCCTGCAAGCGGAGCGTTCATGAATTCGGCGGGAAAGGTGAGTCCGAAGTCGTGCAGGAAGCTTGCAAAATATCCGGACCAGCCCACGGCCACCGTCGAGGCGGAGACCACATATTCCAGAACGAGATTCCACCCGATGAACCACGCCATGAACCGGCCCATCGTGGCGTAGGCATAGGTATAAGCACTTCCCGATTCCGGGATCATCGATGCGAATTCGGCGTAGCAAAGCCCCGCGAACAAACACCCAAGTGCGGCGATCACGAACGAGATCAGCACCGCCGGTCCCGCATGTTGTGCCGCTGCCGTTCCCGTAATCACGAAGATACCGGCACCGATGATGCAGCCGATGCCGATCATCGTCAGGTGCACAGGCCCCAATGCGCGGTGCAACTCGTGTGCTTCGGCGATTTCGGCGTCGGGCTGCGTGAACTCGCTCAGATCGCGCGGCCCCATCGGATCATTCCGCCGCTTCGGGCTTGATCGCGTAGGCAGGCGGCACCGCATTGGCGCGCGCATAGATGAAGTAGACGCCCATTCCGAGCAGGAACCAGACGATCAGCCGTATCCATGTGTCGAGCGGCAGCGCCGCCATCATCGCGCCGCAGACGATGATCGCACCGATCGGCACCCAAGGCATGAATGGCGTGCGGAACGGGCGATGCGCATGCGGCGCCGTCCGCCGCAGAACGATCACGCTCACGCTCACCAGCACAAACGCCGCCAGCGTTCCGATGGAAACAAGTTCGATCAGCAGATCATGCGGCAGGAACGCCGAAAGCAATGTTGCGCCCGTGCCGATGATGATCGTGGAGATGTAAGGCGTCTGGAATCGCGGATGCACCCGCGCGAAAGTGCCGGGCAACATCCCGTCGCGCGACATCGCGTAAAAAATGCGCGACTGGCCGAGCAACAACACCAGCACCACCGTTCCCAACCCCAGCACCGCGCCCAGATTTACCAACGGCACGAGCCAGGCAAGCGCACCGCCGGTTTTCTCGACGGCCACCGCCACCGGTTGCGGCACGTTGAGGATTTCGTACGGCGCCATGCCGGTGATCGCCAGCGACATCAGCATGTAGAGCACGGTGCAGATCAGCAACGATCCCAATATGCCGATGGGCATGTCGCGCTGCGGATTGCGCGCTTCCTGCGCGGCCACCGACACCGCGTCGAACCCGATATAGGCGAAGAACACAACGCCGGATGCGCGCATGACACCGCTCCAGCCGAAATGTCCGAACTCGCCCGCATTGGGCGGAATGAACGGCGTCAGGTTTTCCGAAGTGATGTATTGGAGCCCGAAGAAAATCACGAGCAACACGACGATCAACTTCAGGAACACCATGATGCCGTTGAACGTTGCCGAGGCGCGGATGCCGACAACGAGCAACGCGGTCAATCCGATGATCAGAAACGCCGATGGAAGATTGATGAGCGCTCCGCTGAAACTCAGCGTGTGATCCGCCGCCATGTGTATGGGAGAGGTCGATAGCGCCGGCGGAAGGTGTATGCCGATATTCTCCATCAGCCCGCTGAAATACCCGCCCCAGCCGACCGACACGGCCGAAGCCGCCGCGAGGTATTCCAGGATCAAATCCCACCCGATGATCCAGGCGAAGAACTTGCCGAGCGTTGCATAGGTATAGCTGTAGGCGCTGCCCGCCACGGGAATCATTGCGGCGAATTCCGCATAGCAAAGCCCCGCCAGCAGGCACCCGAAACCCGCGATGGCATAGGAAATCACCACGCCCGGACCGGCATAGTTCGCCGCCGCCTGTCCGGTGCTGACGAAGATGCCCGCGCCGATGATTGCGCCGATTCCCAGGGCGATTAGATGCACCGGCCCCAACGCGCGGCGAAGTTCGGGTTCCTGTTCGAGGTCTTTGATGTCGATGGGCGCTCGCGCCATGAAGATGCCCCTCCGGCTGTTCTGATTTGCGGCCACTGTTACATGAGCCGAAAAGGGACGCCAGCCGGAGAAAACCCGCAAAAAAGCCCGGCCAGCAATTGCCAGCCGGGCTTCTTTCAATAAGCGATGCCGAATCTCAGACGTTCGCTTTGCGACGTTTGCGCTTCAGCCAGCCCATGCCAGCAAGCGACGCGCCGAACAGTGCCATGGTCGCGGGTTCGGGCGTTGGCGCGCCATTGCCCGTTATGACGGTGGCACTGACCGAACCGAGGCTTGCCCCCTGATTGTCGCTGAGATTCAGCGTAAAGATGTAAGTGTCGTCGGCGTTGATATCGTAACCTGAGTCGCCAAACGCCGTTTTGATGTTGAGAAAGGACAGCGCTTCGGAGTTCTGGGCCAAAGTGTTATCGCCGTTGATGGTATTGTCATTGATGATCGAGGTATTCAGCGGATCGAAACATTGGGACGTCCCCTTGAGCACGTCTGTCATGCAAAGGCTTGTGATCGTCGTATCCAGCGTGTTTTGCGTGCCGGTGTTGATCGAAAAGTCGAAGCCCCAGACAGTGCCTGACTTGCCCGAAACCGGCGTTGCGCCTGTCGGTACATGGTAGGTCGAGGTGCCCGCATCCGGCGTGTAGAAGCCGGTATATCGCTGGACGACAGTTAGGCCCAGTTCGACTCCGTCAGCCTCTTCATCGAGCGACCAATGCGAATTGCCATCCGCCGTCGTATTACCCGAGCCGTTGAAGAAATCTGAATTTTGAAGCGGTGAGTCATAGAGAGCAGAAGCTTGCGCACAGCTTATACCCGCCAGGAGTGCGGCTGCCGCCGTGAATGTTGTAAAGCCGAGATATCGCATCACGATGTTTCCCCAAGGTGTGCGCCAATAAAGCAGGAACTGTGCCAACGCTTGGAAATCAACCATTTTATTGATTCGAATCATTTCAATGATGCAATGATGTTAAGAGTGTTTACAATACTTATTGGGAGAAGGCCCAATATAGAGCGAACTCGGACGCAACAAACGCCCACGCCGCTGTTGTTCGCGCGCATGGGCTGTCCAACCCGCCGCGCGCGCGGTGGCAAAGATTGGCGTGAACGCCTGGCGCGGCACCGAAAGCGAATCCAGCAGGATTGCCGTGAAGAACTCCACATTGGTATCGAGCGCACGTTCTGGGTTCTTCTTGCGCAATGCCTCCCGCGCGTAAGCCTCGACCTCCGCCGCGAAGGGCAGATCGGCCTTGTTCGCGGCGAGCTTCTGTATGGCGGCCTTCAAGACGTCCGCGCGCGGGTCGCGCACACGATAGATGCGATGGCCGAACCCCATCAGCCGTTCGCCGCGTGCCAGCGCCGAATCGATCCACGGCTTGATCCGCTCGCGCGTGCCGATTGCGTCCAGCATTTCCAGCACCGGCTCCGGTGCGCCGCCATGCAGCGGACCGGTTAGCGCGCAATAGGCGGCCGTGATCGCGCAGAACAGATCGGCCTGTGTGGATGCCACGACGCGGGCCGTAAACGTCGACGCATTCATCCCGTGATCCGACACGGTGACGAAATAGGCATCGAGAGCCGCCGCCTCGCGTGCCGACACCGCGCGCCCATGCATCATGCGCAACGTGTCCATCGCATGGCTCAGCGTGGCGTCCGGTGCGGCCGGCGCTTCGTTTTTCGCGCGACGCACCAGCGCACCAACAATGACGGGCAGGGCGCCGACAATCGTGGCCTCGTGTGAACTGCCATGCTCTGCGCGCAGCGAAGCGACCGCCGCGCGAAATCCATCGACAACCGAAAGCCCCTCGGACGCAGCCAGCATCTGCGGAAGATGCGCGAAGGCCCGAACACGTGCGGCACCCAAAGCCGCGCGCACCTCCGCTTCCGAGATCGGCGTTTCGGTCGCCGCCGACCATAGCCGCGCCGTCACGCCTTCGAAGCTGGTGTTCGCGGCGAGATCCGCCACGAACTGCCCGGCGATGATCAGCTCGCCCTTGGCCCCATCGACATGGCTAAGGGCGGTTTCGGCGGCCGGAACCCCGTCGAGGCCGATCGGCGCTTTGGAAGTCTGGATATTCATGGTCTTCTCCTTTGTTGCGATGCACAAAGAATTGGGCCGCTAGACGTATTGATCAATCTTGATTAAGCTAATCAATATGAAAAATTCTTCTCAACCGCTCTACCTGTCCGCCCGCGAGGCCGCCGCCGAACTCGCGATCTCGCCCGCCACGCTCTACGCCTATGTGAGCCGCGGCCTGATCCGTTCCGAGCCGGAGCCCGACACGCGCGCCAAACGCTATCGCGCCGACGATGTGCGCGCGCTCAAGAACCGCCGCGCCCCACCGCCCGAACAACGCGGCACGAGACTCGAAAACGAATTGCCAATTCTGGATTCCGCGATCTCCACGCTCACTGAAGAAGGCCCGATCTATCGCGGCGTGAATGCGGTCGCGCTTTCCCAAACCGCAACGCTCGAACAGACCGCGACATTGCTGTGGGACGCAAACGGCGAAGATCCTTTCGCGTCCGACAATCTGCCTGTCATCTCGTCCGCAATGCACGCCGTCTTGGTCGCAACCGCCAACGAAGCGCCGCTCGCCCGCGCCGCATCTGTTCTGGCGCTCGCCAGTGACGCCGATCCGCGCGCTTATAATCGCTCCGCCGATGGCCGCGTGCAGTTGGGCGCGCGCATCATGCGCCTCACCGCCAGCGCCATACTCGGCACCGAACCGTCCTCCGCGCCGCTGCACAAACAGGTCGCGCACGCCTGGGCGCCGAAGCCGCGCGAAGCGGAAGATTTCATCCGCCGTGCCTTGGTCCTTCTCGCAGAACACGAATTGAACGCATCGACATTCGCATTGCGCGTCGCAGCTTCAACAGGCATCAGCCTCTACGATGCGGTGGTCGCGGGTCTCGCCGCGCTAAAAGGCCCGCGTCACGGTGGGGCAGGGCCGCTCGCCGCGCGCTTCGTAGCCGCCTGCGCCGAAGGCGATCCGGCCAGCTTGATCCGCGAACGCCTCGCCAATGGCGAATACATCCCCGGCTTCGGCCACAGCGTCTACAAAAACGGCGACCCACGCGCCGAAGATCTGCTCAACTCCATGCGCGCCGCCGGTGCCGACGAACGCCTCGCCACCGAAATCCCTGCGCTGGTTCTGGAAGCCACTGGCGAACGCCCCAACATCGACTACGCCATTGCCGTCCACGCCCGCACTCACGGATTGCCGACCGGAAGCGAAATCGCCTTGTTCGCCATCGCCCGCACCGCAGGCTGGATCGCCCACGGTATCGAACAGTTGAAAAGCCGCGCGTTGATCAGACCGCGCGCGCGTTATGTGGGCCCCGCGCCCAAAAAATAAACGCTCGTCTCGCGTATCTCGCGATCTTCCAATTCGCGCGTCGTCTGCACGCGATAAGTCGCAAGTTTCTCGACTCCCGATTTGGGAAAATAACTCCGCCCCGGATCGCCCAGCAGCACGCGCGCGCCACAAGATTGCAGCCATGCGAGCAACCGTTCCGCCAGCGGCCGCTCGTAACACATATCGCCGACCAGAATGATGTCCCACACGCATTCGCGCCCGATGACATCATCCGATGTCACCTCGACCTGCACGTCATTTGCTTTCGTGTTCAACGCAATGGAAGCCACGGCATACACATCAATATCCGCCGCCAGCACGCTCGCAGCACCCGCCTTCACGCAGGCAATCGCAATCATCCCCGACCCCGATCCGAAATCGAGCACGCGCTTGCCCGCAACTTCTTCCGGATGATCCAGAATATATCGCGACAACGCCTGACCGCCCGCCCAGGCAAACGCCCAGTAAGGCGGCGGCACGCCCATCTGTTCGAGTTCTTCTTCCGTCTTGCGCCACAACGGCACCACTTCCGTCGCCAGATGAAGCCGTATCTCCGGCACCAGCGGCGGCGCGATCAGTTCCGTATTGTCGCGAATGAATTGGGCGGGGTCGTTCAAGCGGGTTGCGGGTCGGGTTTGGATGAAGCCATCGCCCAGACTTCCGCGTAGCTCCTCCTGATTTCCATCTTCGGCCCGAACCCTTTTTCCAGGAGCAGCGCATGCAGTTTCGGCAGATTGTAGCACGGCACATACATCATCAGATGATGATCGACGTGATAGTTCACCCAATAAGGCGCCAGAAACGCCCGCACGAACACATTGGCATAGGTCGTGCGCGCGCTGCGGAACACATCATTGTTGTCCGGCACCACAGCATGTTCGGCGATGTTGCGCAGCCGCGTAATCGCCATCTGCCATGTGATGAGCGGCACAATCCAGAACATCAAATAATAATGCGGCTTGCCGAACGCCGTCAGGATCGCCAGCAGAACGAGATTGGCGAATGCCTGCCGCCCCAGCCGCGCCTTGAAAGTGCGCCACTTCTCAGCCCACGTCGCGCCCGCGAATCCGCGCTTCAACTGCAGCGCACGCTGCTTGTAACCGGTCTGCCCCGTGAGATCGCGCACCATCTTCCGCCACAAACTCTTGCGCGTGATCGGAAACGGCGCTGACAAAATCAGATCCGGATCGTCCGGCTGCTGCGTCGAGCGGTGATGCTTCAAATGATAATGCCGATACGGAATGGTATCGGCGAAGATCGGAAACGCGCAAAGCCACTGGCTCGCCCATTCATTGAATTTCGGGCTCTTCATCAGAACGTGATGCGCCCCATCATGCATCAGGATCGCCAGCCCCAACTGCCGCGCGCCGATCACGATCACAGCCAGAAGGAACGTCAGCGGGTTCGGCCACAGCGCGAAAACCGCCATCGCCGCCCCGATCACGACCCATGCGTGCAGCACGCACAGGAAGCCCGTCACGTTCGAGCGCGCGCGCACCGCCGCAAGCTCGGCGGGCGTGAAAACTTTGGTCGGGTCAAAACGGGCGACGTTCATCCGCCCATTATAGACCCGACCTCTTAAACGATCCTAGAAAACTTTGGCCGCATGGAAGATGAGAACAGCCATCCACACTTCGCAAACGATCTGCACCAGAAGCGCAAGGAACCTGAAGTTAATGGCCAGCGCCGATCCCGAAGCGATGTGGATCAGCGACTGCACCACCCGCGCCACCACCACGATGACCGCCAGCATATTGAAGGTCGGCGTGTCGAGCCCGGCCACCCATCCGGCCAAGACGAGAGCAGCGAAGATCGGCAGATTTTCCAGCGTGTTCAGATGCGCTCGGTTGATGCGCCAATAGGATTCGCTGCCGTGTTTTGTGCCCGCGGTAAAATCGGTGATTGCCGATTTGCCCGTCATCACCAGCAGCGCGCGATCCGCCGCGATCATGACGACAAGCACGATGGCCCAAAGCGCATAGAAGGTAAGTGCGATTATGGAATGTGGAACGGCAATGTCTGGCATGTCTGGTCCCTCCCAAGTGAGTTGAGTCTCACTGAAGGAATGTTGCCACAAACAACGCCAGGGCGATAAGTCCGCCCGCATCCCGATTCGAACGAAACGACTCAAGGCACGCCTGGGTGTTTTCCACCCTCAGCGTGCGCACCTGCCAGAAAAGATGCAGCGCAGGCGCCACCATGAACAGCAGGAACCACGGTCCCAGATGTTCCGAAAGGCCGGCCGTTGCGATCAACGCGAACGCCGCGGCGTAGAACAGCAAGATCCAGCGCGGGCTATCCTTGCCGAACAGCCGCGCGGTGGATTTCACGCCGATCAGTGCATCGTCATCGACATCCTGATGCGCATAGATCGTGTCGTACCCAAGCGTCCAGAAGAAGCAGCCCGCATAGAGAAGCATGTCGGCGGCATCCACGCGCCCGGTCTGCGCAGCGAACCCAAGCAGCGCCCCCCAGTTGAACGTCAGCCCCAACCACGCCTGCGGCCACCAGGTTATGCGTTTCATAAACGGATAGATCGCCACGAGAACAAGCGATGCCGCGCCCAGCTCGATGGCAAACAGATTGAACTGCAGAAGAACAAACAGGCCAACCAGGCATTGCGCCGCCAGGAAGATCACCGCCCGCTTCACGCTGATCGCGCCGCTTGCAATCGGCCGCGCCCGCGTGCGCGCCACCTTAGCGTCGATGTCGCGATCCACAATATCGTTGAAGGTGCAACCCGCGCCGCGCATCACGATGGCGCCGATGCCGAACAGCGCCACGAACCACACATCGTTCCAGCTATCGAATGCGCGCCCCTGCGCCGCCGCCCCCATCAAAAGCCCAAACACGCCCGGCCAGAACAACAGCCAAGTCCCAATCGGCCGGTCCAACCGCATCAGCCGCAGATAGGGCTGCAGGGCAGGGGAAACACCTTCCACCCAGGAATGGGTGACGGCATCGAGCGTTTTGGTCGAACTGTTCACGGCAGATATTGTTTCAGAAGCGCTGAAACGGCGTTTCGATCCTTCGGAGCGAGATCGCCAAGCTTCTTTGCGATCTGCTGGTCGCTGACCGTCGCGATCCGCGGAACGCGAACAACACACGGTTCGGGCAATCCTGCGCGCTCGCGATCGGAAACCGTCACGTCTTTGGAACGCGGCCCCGACTTGGCGGTCGTTATCATGGCGATCCAGTAAAGCGCGTGCTCGTTTTTAAGCTTGTCCGCCGAAATGATGAGAGCAGGGCGGCGCTTTGAATCGGTTCCTTCTAAAAGCGGAAAATGCACCGCCACCACATCCCAGCGCTTATAGGTCACGGAACGCCGCCTCGTCCTCGGGACTGTTCCATTCTTCGAACGCGGTGTCGGCCAATGCCAAGAAGGCCCGATCCATGGCCTCGGCCTTGCGGACCGTGACTTTGCCGCTCTTCATTTCGAATATGACCCGGTCGCCTTCCTTCAGCCGCAGGGCTTTGCGAACCTCGACAGGGATCGTCGCCTGCCCCTTCGAAGTGAGGCGACTCATAAGGGGCTTGTTCAATCCGGCCTCCAGGTAATACGTATTACCTCCTTACCACGGAACGCAGCGGCAGGTCTATGGACGAACTCACCGAACCCGGCGGAAAGGTCCGCCTTTACGTCGAAGTGCCGCTTGGTCGGAACGCGCGTATCGCGCCATCTGCCGACCAGGCGCACTATCTCCTCCACGTCATGCGCGCCAAGCCGGGCGAGCGCGTCAGCCTGTTCAACGGCCGCGACGGCGAATGGCGTGCCGAAATTGCCGACGTCACCAAGCGCAGTTGCAGATTTGTCTGCGAAACCCAAACCGCGCAACAAACCCACGCCCCCGATCTTTGGCTCGTCTTCGCCCCGATCAAGAAAACGCCGTCCGATTATCTTGCGCAGAAAGCCACCGAACTCGGTGTGCGCGTTCTGCAACCCGTGTTCACGCGGCGGACCATCGTCACCCGTGTGAATCTCGAGCGCATGCGTGCCAACGCCATCGAAGCCGCAGAACAATCCGGCCGCACTGACATCCCCGAAACGCGCGAACCGTTGTCATTGGAAAAATTGCTCGCGAATTGGCCAACCGACCGTAAACTGCTGTTCTGCGACGAAGCAGGCGATGCACCCACCATCGCCAAAGCTCTCCAATCATCGCGCAATGAAACCTGGGCCATCCTCACCGGCCCCGAAGGCGGCTTCGATCCAAGGGAACGAGAGTTGATCCGTGCGGTGCCATCGGTCGTGCCAGTGACGCTAGGCCGACGCATCCTGCGCGCCGACACCGCCGCACTTGCAGCGCTTGCCGTCTGGCAATCGCTCGCGGGCGATTGGGATTAACGGCTGCCTTCGGCTGTTTCTTCGGGAACGAGAAAACGGTACGCAAAGCTCTGCGCACCGCAAAAATAGCCGTAGAAGACAATCGAAACGACCAGAAAGACCGGATAGGTCACGTACCAATATTTCATCAGCCTGATGATATTGGCGGCGTTTTGGGCGTTCAGGGCTTCGATCTGCTCTGGCGTCGCACCGGGCTGCGGTACAGGAGGAAATCCGTGCCAGACGAATCCGAACAAGAAGATGCCTTCTACAATGAACAAGGGAATGAGCACCGCCAGCACGATCACGAACATTCGCCAGAAGTTACCGCGTCCCAAACCCCATGCCCGCCGCAGCCCGATTTTCTGTTCGGCAATCACCACCGGAGTAAGAAGAAAAGTCTGGCGCACGAGTCCGTAGATAAATGCGCAATAGCACACAATCACGGCCAGGATAGCACTCAGACCCAGAACGGCGGCAGCAGCGCCGGAAGGTTTGCTCCCCTTTGCAACACCGGTTACACCCGCGAATATTGCCGCAAAAAGTCCGAAGCTTGCGATAACGACGACGATGGCAGCGATAAGCAGGAGAAACACCAGCAGATACGAACCTATCAATCTCCAGACGGGGCGTCCGAGCGTGAAGTAAAAGAAGGGAGAACCTGTGCGCTTGCCCAGAGCCAGCTCGGTGATCCCGGCAATTTGCATCGCGAGGAGAACAATGGCGACGGCATACACGGGCAAAAATATCCACGCCATGTGAGCTATGGCGGCGAAGTTCCTGGTGGCGAAGGCCGTGGTGATCGCATTTGTCTGGCCCGCCAATGCGAGCGAACCCAATATCGTGATTGCGAACGGGAACCAGATCACGCCGAGGATTCTGGGAAAATCTTTGATCGCGAAGCTGTAGCCTCGCGCGATCGTCTGCCGGACCGGAATCTTGTTCATCCCCATTCCCCCCTCGATTGTGCCGTCACGTTACAGCCGCGATAGCGCTTTCGAAACGCGCGGTGGCGCCTTCGCTATCGAACACCGTCCGCGCGGGAGTATGATTGGCGCTGCAAAGCGAACCGGAGAAAGATGAAGCAGGGGGAGGGGGTAGCGGAAAACCGAAAAACGACTATCGCTCGGAAATATCTCGGCTTTTGAGAAAGTTTGACGACGGCATGCGGGATGGCTTGTGGCTCCGCTGCTCCGTACCTAAATTCCCCAAAGGGCTGAACGAGCGGTTCAGTATTCACAGTGACAACAAGGGGGCTTTTCGAGAGCCCCGGGTGAGGAGGCGAGCAGATGTCCATACCGCAATCCGCGGGTGGCCCCATCGGGTCACGCGACGATCTCGTCCATTACCTCGCCGAAGGTTCGAAGCCGCGCGCCGATTGGCGCATCGGCACCGAGCACGAAAAATTCGTTTACGACCCACGCACGTTCAAGCCCGTACCGTATGAAGGCAAACCCGGCATCCGCGCGCTGCTCGAAGGCATGAAGCGTTTCGGCTGGCAGCCGGTGCTCGAAGGCGAGAACATCATCGGGCTGACGCAGAACGGCGCATCGCTCAGTCTCGAACCGGGCGGCCAATTCGAACTCTCCGGGGCGCCGCTGAAAACGGTTCACGAAACCTGCGCCGAAGTGAACACCCATCTCGAACAGGTCCGCGAAGTGGCGGGCGAGATCAACGCCTGCGTCATCGGCCTCGGCTACGCCCCCAACTGGGGCCTCGACGAAGTGCCGCAAATGCCCAAGGGCCGTTACGGCATCATGCGCCGTTACATGCCGAAGGTGGGAGGCTACGGGTTGGAGATGATGTTCCGCACCTGCACCGTGCAGGTGAATCTCGATTTCTCCTCCGAAGCCGACATGGTCAAGAAATTCCGCGTCGGCCTCGCGTTGCAGCCGGTCGCGACCGCGCTGTTCGCCAATTCGCCGTTCCGCGAGGGCAAGCCCAACGGCTTCCTTTCATACCGCAGTCACATCTGGACCGACGTGGACAACGCACGCGCCGGAATGCTGCCCTGGGTGTTCGAAGACGGCATGGGTTTCGAGCGTTATGTCGATTACGCGCTCGATGTGCCGATGTATTTCGTCTATCGCGACGGCAAATATCACGACGTCTCCGGTCGCAGCTTCCGCGATTTCCTCGCGCGCAAAATTCCGCAGGTCGAACACATCGAACCGTCGATGTCCGATTGGGCCGATCATCTCACGACGATCTTCCCCGAAGTGCGGCTGAAGAAATTTCTCGAAATGCGCGGTGCCGATGGCGGAAGCTGGCGGCGCATTTGTGGTCTGCCCGCGCTCTGGGCCGGCATCTATTACGACCAGACGTCGCTCGATGCCGCGTGGGATCTCGTGAAGGACTGGACAGCGGAAGAACGCTGGGCGATGCGCGACAGCGTCCCGCGCCTCGGCTTCAAGACACCGTTTCGGACACGGACGGTCGGCGATCTGGCCAAGGATATGCTCAAGCTCTCATCCGAAGGCCTGCGCCGCCGCGCGAAGGAAGACGCCATCGGCACGACGGAGGAGGGCTTCCTGAATCCACTTATCGAAGTCGCACAACGCGGCTATACCCGCGCCGAAGAATTGCTCGAACGCTATCACGGCGCCTGGAAAGGCGATCTCACGCCGCTGTTCAAGGAATACAATTTTCTTTGAAAACTTCTGCGAGGCAGCTTCCTCAAAAAATTGCCTGTTGCTCGATCTTCGTACCGACCGCGGTTACAGATCCGCGAAAGATATTCCCCGACAATTGCGGTGTGCCGCTCGTCAGGTTGCGAAGGAACACTGTCGGATTGAGCATATCGTTCCAGAAACGATTGTTTTCTAGAACGATTTCGCTTGCTGGATGACGAGCGGACTCTTCTCCGATGGTAATGGCGCAAGCCGGATTCCGCGACTTCGGACCTTTCTCAAGAATGTTGCGTCGCATGACGAGCGAACCGCCATCGGGCAAATCGACCAGATAGCTCGACGTGCCGTCGGCGCCGTCTTCGATCGTGTTGCCGATCAATTCGGTGCGCTCCGACCGGGATTTGATGTAGTGGCCATCGCGTTGACGGCGGAACGTGCTGCCCTCGACGCGCACCAGCCTGGCGGCGATATAGATTCCATGCGCGCAGCCGAGCTTCTCCTCGATGCAGGTGCCGTTGCCTTCGAAGACGCTGTTGCGAATGGTGACCGTGCCGGTTTTCGCCGTGGTGGCCAGGATACCGTTCTGATTGTCGAGAAACGTACTGCTCTCCACCGTCAGGTTTTCGCCTTGCCCGCGTATGCCCGCGCCGTTACCATCGCTGGATTTCGCCCCGCGAAAACTGATGCCGCGAACGGTGACGTTGCGTCCTTCGATGACGAACAGGCCTTTGTCCTTGCAGACAGGCCCCTCGATCACGACGTTGCCGTCTGCCTGTATCGTCAGATCATCGGCCTTCCACACCGCACAGGCATAATGCCCCCCATCGATGATGATCGTATCGCCACGAAGCGCCGCTTCCGCCGCCGCGGCCGGTTGTTTATATGTTTGGTCCGGCCCGACTCTCAGCGTTCGCGCATGGGTAGCAAGTTCAGGCGGATTGCTTGCGCAACCGGCAAGAACGACAGCTATCCCCGGCGCCATCAGCAGCCGCTTCATCGGTCAATGTTCCGGCAGCACGAATTGGCCCGTTGCATCGCGTGTTATTTTGTTGACCCACGCGACGGCGTCATAGTTGAGCGGAGCGTAGAGATGGGGAAACAACGCGCCGTCGCGCGACGGTTCATATTTTAGTTCGGGACCGAGCGCCTTGGGATTCACCGCAACCAGCAACAGATCGTTGGTATCGGCGTAATACTTCGTCAGCGTACCCATCAGTTGATCGGCAGTGGAGAAGTGCAGAAATCCGTCTGCACGGTCCTTCTCAGATCCTTGGTAAGCGTGAATGTGTTCCGGCTTTTCCCACTCGGCACGCGGACAGATCTTGAAGATCAGGCTCATGCGGCTTGCGCCGTGCCGCCGACCGTCAGCCCGTCGATACGCAAGGTCGGCTGCCCCACGCCCACCGGCACGCTCTGACCGTTCTTGCCGCAAACGCCGATGCCCGTGTCGAGCTTCATGTCGTTGCCGATCATCTTCACGCGCTGCATCGCTTCCGGCCCGTTGCCGATCAGCGTTGCGCCCTTGATGGCAGGCCCGATCTTGCCGTTCTCGATCAGATAGGCCTCGGTGCACGAGAACACGAACTTTCCGCTGGTGATGTCCACCTGTCCGCCGCCGAAGTTCACGGCGTAGATGCCCTTGTCGACGCTCGCCAGAATTTCCTCCGGCGCATGATTGCCGCTGAGCATGTAGGTATTGGTCATGCGCGGCATGATCGAATGCGCGTACGATTGCCGCCGCCCATTGCCGGTCGCCGCCACGCCCATCAGGCGCGCATTCTGCCGGTCCTGCATGAAGCCTTTCAGGATGCCGTCTTCGATCAGCACGGTGCGAGAGGTCGGTGTGCCTTCATCGTCGATGGTCAACGAGCCGCGACGCCCGCCCATCGTGCCGTCATCAACAACAGTCACACCCGGAGCCGCCACGCGCTGCCCCAGCAATCCAGCAAACGCGCTCGTCTTCTTCCGGTTGAAGTCGCCCTCAAGCCCGTGCCCGACGGCTTCGTGCAGCAACACACCCGGCCAGCCCGGACCCAGCACCACATTCATCTCACCGGCAGGGGCGGGCACCGAAGACAGGTTCACGACCGCCTGCCGCAACGCCTCATCGACCGACGCACGCCAATAATCCGGTGCGAGATAGGTTTCGTATCCGCCGCGTCCGCCGCCGCCGTAATTACCCGCCTCCTGCCGTCCGTTTTCTTCCACCACGACCGACACGTTGAGCCGTACCAGCGGACGGATATCGCGATAGGTCTCGCCGCCCGGCCGCAATATCTCGACATGCTGCCATTCGCCCGCAAGCGAGCAGGACACCTGTTTCACGCGCGGGTCTTTGCTGCGCGCGTACTCGTTCATCTCCTGCAGCAGCGCGACCTTCTTCTCGAAGCTTGCTGTGCCCAGCGGATCGAGATCGGTATAGAGCCGCGTATTGGTCCGTTGCGGGGGCAAGGCCAGCGAGCCGGAGTGGCCACCGGCAACAGCCTTCACCGTGTCACCCGCCCGCCGGATCGCATCTTCGGAAAGCTCCGAGGCGTGGGCATAACCGGTCGCTTCGCCCGCCACGGCACGCAGGCCGAACCCCTGCATGGTATCGAAGCTTGCCGCCTTCAGCCGCCCGTCATCGAAGGCGAACGACTCACTCTGCCGGTATTCCAGGTACAATTCACCGTCGTCGGCCCCCTTCAGGGAGCTGTCCACCAGCCCCTGAACGCGCCCCCGATCCATGCCCGTGCGGTCGAAAAAAAGGTCGGAAGCCATGTCCAATCTCCGGTGGTTCTGGAGCCTAATATAGTAGCTTTTCATGCCCTCGCTGGAAGCCGCCAAGCCCTTAAAACGGCGAGGGAAAATCCGTGTGCCACAAGGTCGCAATGACTTGGGACCGGCCCGGCGCGTAAATCACTCTAGGAATCGGGGGTTTGCGGTCACTTTGTCATGTGCCCGCCGACTGTTTTGCGAGGTCGTCGGATGTTCCTCAGAAAATTTGCGGTTGCGGCTATGGCGCTGCTTTCTTCCACGGTAGCGGCGGTTGCCGATCCGCAGCCCTGGCAGACGGATTTCCAGCCTGCCGTCACGCCGGTGATGGAGCGTATCGAGGATTTCCATCGCCTCCTGCTCTACATCATCGTGGCGATTTCGCTGTTCGTGCTGGCGCTGCTTGTGTGGATCATGCTCCGCTACAACAAGCGCGCCAATCCGATCCCATCCAAGACCGCGCACAACACGCTGATCGAGGTGATCTGGACCATCGTGCCGGTGATCATCCTCGTGATCATCGCGATCCCGTCCTTCAAGCTCCTCTATTACGAAGCGGCCATCCCGACGCCGGACGTCAAAATCAAGGCCATCGGCAAGCAGTGGTTCTGGTCCTACGAATATCCGGGCGCGAACTTCACCTATGACTCGCTGGGGCTATCGGATGCCGATGCGGCAAAGGCCGGCAAACCGCGCCTCCTGGGCGTCGACAATCCGATCTACGTTCCGGTGAACAAGGTGGTTGAAGTCGAAACCGCGGGCGCCGATGTCATCCACTCCTGGGCGGTCCCCGCCTTCGGCGTGAAGATGGACGCGGTTCCGGGCCGTCTCAATCTGACTTGGTTCAAAGCCACCAAGGAAGGCGTCTATTACGGCGAGTGCTCCGAACTCTGCGGCGCGCGCCACGCCTTCATGCCGATCGAAGTGCATGTGGTGAGCCAGGCCCAATACGACGCATGGCTCGCGGCTTCGAAGAAGAAATATGCCGCCATCGTGCCCGAAACCAACGTCGCCCAGCTCGCGAAATAAGGACGAATAATTATGGCTGACCTGGCCCACGCTCACGCCGACCACCCGACCGGATGGCGCCGCTACGTCTATTCGACGAACCACAAGGACATCGGCACGATGTACCTCGTGTTTGCGATTTTCGCTGGCATCGTCGGCGGTATCCTGTCGATGATGATGCGCGCCGAACTGGCCGAGCCGGGGATGCAGATATTCTCCGATCCGCACACCTTCAACGTGTTCGTCACCGGCCACGGCTTGATCATGATCTTCTTTATGATCATGCCTGCCATGATCGGCGGCTTCGGCAACTGGCTGGTGCCCCTGATGATCGGCGCGCCGGATATGGCCTTCCCGCGCATGAACAACATTTCGTTCTGGCTGCTGCCGTTCTCCTTCACGCTCCTCATCCTGAGCATGTTCGTCGAAGGCGACTCCGGCGGGCACGGCGTCGGCGGCGGCTGGACGATGTATGCGCCGCTTTCGACCTATGGCTCGCCCGGTCCCGCCATGGATCTTGCGATCTTCGCGGTCCACATTGCGGGCGCCTCGTCGATCTTGGGCGCCATCAACTTCATCACCACCATCTTCAACATGCGCGCGCCGGGCATGACGCTGCACAAGATGCCGCTGTTCGTGTGGTCGATCCTGGTGACGGTGTTCCTGCTGCTGCTCTCGCTGCCGGTTCTCGCGGGCGCGATCACCATGTTGCTGACCGACCGCCATTTCGGCACCAGCTTCTTCAACCCGTCCGGCGGCGGCGACCCGATCCTTTACCAGCACCTTTTCTGGTTCTTCGGACACCCTGAAGTGTACATCCTGATCCTGCCGGGCTTCGGCATGGTCAGCCACATCGTTTCGACCTTCGCGAAGAAGCCAGTGTTCGGCTATCTCGGCATGGCCTACGCGATGGTGGCGATTGGCTTCATCGGCTTCCTGGTCTGGGCGCACCACATGTACACGGTGGGTCTCAGCGTCGACACGAAGGCTTACTTCGTGTTCGCCACCATGGTCATCGCGGTGCCCACCGGCATCAAGATCTTCTCGTGGATCGCCACCATGTGGGGCGGCTCGATCGAATTCAAAACGCCCATGCTGTGGGCCATCGGCTTCGTGTTCCTGTTCACCGTCGGCGGCGTGACCGGCGTGGTGCTGGCGAATGCGGGCGTCGACGTCTCGTTGCAGGATACCTATTACGTCGTGGCGCACTTCCATTACGTGCTGTCGCTGGGTGCGGTGTTCACGATCTTCGGCGGGTTCTACTTCTGGTTCCCGAAGATGACCGGCTATCTCTACAACGAGTTCCTCGGCAAGCTGCACTTCTGGGTCACCTTCATCGGCGTGAACCTCGCATTCTTCCCGATGCACTTCCTGGGCCTGGCGGGCATGCCGCGCCGCTATGCGGACTATCCGGATGCGTATGCGGGTTGGAACTATGTGTCCTCCATCGGTGCCTTCATCGCGGGCTTCGCAGTGCTGATCTTCTTCGCGGTGTTGATCGACGCCTTCGCGCGCAAGCGCGTGGCTGGCGACAATCCGTGGGGCCCGGCTGCCACCACGCTTGAATGGACGTTGTCCTCGCCGCCGCCGTTCCACCAATACGCGGAACTGCCGCACATCGTCGGAGACTCGCACTAAGCCATGAGTTCCGTCGGCGTCCTTGCCACCCATCGGCCCATTGCGACGGCCGGCGATTATTTCGCGCTCCTCAAGCCGCGCGTGATGTCGCTCGTGATCTTCACGGGGCTGGCGGGGATCGTGGCGGCGCCTGGCGAAATCCATCCGATGCTGGCTTTCACCGCGCTGCTTTGCATCGCGGTCGCGGCGGGCGCATCGGGTGCGCTCAACATGGCGTATGATTCCGATATCGACGCGGTGATGGCGCGCACCGCCACGCGCCCGATCCCGATGGGGCGCATCGACCGCCAGGAAGCGCTCGCCTTCGGCTGGACGCTCTCTGTCGCGGCCGTCACCATGATGGGCCTGTTCGTGAACTATCTCGCGGCGGGTCTGCTGGCGTTTACGATTTTCTTCTATGTCGGCGTCTACACGCTGTGGCTCAAGCGAAGCACGCCGCAGAACATCGTGATCGGCGGATTGTCGGGCGCGCTGCCGCCCGCCATCGGCTGGGCCGCCGTGACGAACTCGCTGTCTCTCGCTCCGCTTGTTCTTGTCGCCATCATCTTCATGTGGACTCCGCCGCATTTCTGGGCGCTGTCCCTTTATCGCTCCGAAGATTATGCGCGCGCGGGCGTGCCGATGCTCCCCGTCGTGAAGGGCAAACCACATACCCGCTTTCACATTCTCGCATACGCCTTGCTGCTTGCACCGATCGGCGTCGTGCCTGCTTTCATCGGCTTGGGCGGCGTTCTCTATCTCGCGGTCTCTGCGGGTTGCGGTGCGTGGCTCGTCTGGGAATCCATCGCGACCTTCCGCGAAACGAACGAAGAGCGTGAACCCGCCGCGCGCCGGTTGTTCGTTGCATCGCTCGCTTATCTCTTCTTCCTGTTCGCCGCTCTGATCGCCGAAAGGCTGATCGGGCTTGCTCCCTTCGCCCACTGGATATGATGGCGGGAAATGGGGCGGGACGATGATCTCAGGCGGCAGTCGGACGAGGCGAGGGCACGGCGGGGCCGTAATGTGGCGCTCGCGCTCGTGCTCTTCGGACTTGTGGTACTTTTCTTCATAATGACGCTGATACGGGTCAAGCCCTAGGCAGAAGGCAAACGAACATGGCGCACGCGGAAGTCAAACACGATTATCACCTGGTCGACCCCAGCCCGTGGCCGGTCGTCGGCTCGATTGGCGCGTTCGTCATGATGATCGGCGCCGTGTTCTGGATGAACGCGGACTACACCGGTTTCTGGGGCCTGCCCGTCAACGGCCAGCCATGGATCTTCGCGGTCGGCGCGCTGCTCGTGCTCTACACGATGGCCGGCTGGTGGCGCGACGTGATCTCGGAATCGGTCGTCAAGGGCAATCACACCCCGGTCGTGAAGCTGCACCTTCGCTACGGCATGGTGCTGTTCATCTCGTCCGAAGTGATGTTCTTCGTCGCCTGGTTCTGGGCCTATTTCAATTCGGCGATCTTCTTCAACGATGTCTCTATCGGAAGCTGGCCACCGTCGGGCATCGTCACGCTCGATCCCTGGCACCTGCCGCTGCTCAACACCCTGATCCTTCTGTGCTCCGGCACAACGGTGACGTGGGCCCACCACGCCATCCAGTCCGGCGACAAGAAGGGTGCGGTTCAAGGCCTCCTGCTGACGGTGTTGCTCGGCATCTCGTTCACCTGCATCCAGGCCTACGAATACAGCCACGCGCCATTCACGTTCGGCTTCAACCATCTCGCGCTGCAGCCCTTCACCGATCCGGCGCATATCAGCCTTGCCACCGGTGCCGGGAATTTCGACGCGATCTACGGCTCAACCTTCTTCATGGCAACGGGCTTCCACGGCTTCCATGTCATCGTGGGCACGATCTTCCTGACCGTGTGCCTGTTCCGCGCGATGGCCGGTCAATTCACGCCCACCCGCCACTTCGGTTTCGAAGCCGCCGCCTGGTACTGGCACTTCGTCGACGTGGTGTGGCTATTCCTGTTCGCCTGCATCTATGTGTGGGGACAGGGGCCGGTCGTGGCCGCTTAAGTGACTGAGCCCAGCGCAGCGCAAGCCGCTCTGCTGGGCCGTTGTCCGCGTTGCGGACAAGGCCATCTGTTCGGCTCCTATCTCGACATTGCGCCGCGCTGCGAAGCGTGCGGCCTCGACTACGCGATGTTCGACGTGGGCGACGGCGCGACCGTCTTCGTCATTCTGATTGCGGGCTTCCTGATCTGCGCCGGCGCATTGATCGTCGAAGTGAAATATTCGCCGCCCTATTGGGTCCATGCCGTCATCTGGCTGCCGCTGATTGCCATTGTCGTGCTGGGCGGGCTGCGTCTGGTGAAGGCCACGCTGATGGTGCTGCAATACAAGAACAAGGCGGGCGAGGGCCGCCTGCACAAATAGCTAGTCGGCACCCAGCGCCGTCAGCAGCGCATCGATCGGCAACAGTACGCAGGTGTGCCGGTTGGGATAGGCAATCACCCCATCGAACGCCGCGTAATCTGGAAACGCGGCCGGCACAGCAGCGCCTTCCTTCAGCATCGCCGTCACCGCCGCACGCAGCTTCGTCACATCCGCACGAGATAGCTTCGCTGCATCCCTCCCCAGAATGGATGCGGAAGCCTGCGCCAGCACACATGCCTTCGTCTCATGCGCGAGCGCCTCGATGCGTCCGTCCATATCCGTGGCGACCTCGAACGACACCCGATCCCCGCACGTCGGATTGTGCGCCGTGCCCGTCCGATGCGGCTCGGACAGGTGCCCCGTGCCGTGTGCGTCCGCGGCCAGTCGCAGGATCTCCTTGCGGTAAAGAGGATCGCTCATCTGGCGGTGAATGCGGCGAGATCTTCTTTGGTGTCGATGTCGATCAGCGGCGCGTCGTCCGGGGCCTGCACCTCGCACACCATTTCGTCGTTTGCCGCCATAATGTGCTTGGCGCCCACATCGCCTTCGATGGCCATCATCTCGTGAAAGAACCGTCGCGCCCACAGCACCGGATTTCCCCGCTTACCAGCATAGGAAGCCACGCAGATCGCGCGTCCTTCGCCTGGATCGAACGCCGCGATCAGCGTGTCCAAAAGTGCAGGCGAGACCGAGGGCATATCGCCCAGAACGATCATCGCACCGTCATTTTCCTCCGGCACCCCCTTGAGACCTGACTTGAGGGACGTGCTCAAACCCTTTGCAAAATCCGGATTTTCCACGAACCGAACGTCCAACCCCACCAGCGCCTCCCGAACCCGGCCCGCATCGCGCCCCGTGACCACGATCACCGGCGACGCATGGCTCGCAAGCGCGACCTGAACCGTGCGCCGGATGAGCGGTTGCCCCCCAACATCCACCAGCAACTTGTTCTCCCCCATACGCGACGACAACCCCGCCGCCAGCACCACCGCCGCGATGCGCGGCGCGTGCGGCGCAGCCGACGGCTCTTCTTCGCGCGGCTGTGGCCGCGTGGCGATCTCGGTCAGAAGCCCGCCCACGCCCATCGCCGCAATATCCCGCGCACCAACCGGAATGTCCGCCGCCAGCCGTTCGAGCACGAAGTCGATCCCGTTGCGCTTGGGCGACCGCGCACACCCCGGCAATCCCACGACCTTGGCGGCGCCGAGTCCGCCCAACAGCAACAGATTGCCCGGATCGACCGGCATCCCGAAATGCACAACCTCGCCACCGGCTTGCTCGATGGCCGCCGGAATGACGTCGCGCCGGTCTGTGATGGCGCTCGCTCCAAACACCAATATTGGATCGCATCCTTCCTTGCCCGCTTCGCGCAAGGCAGCAGCAAGAGGTACCGGGTCATGTATCACGCGGCGTTCGAATACGATCTCGGAACCCAAAGCCTGAAGGCGCGCATCCAGTGCCGCCCGATTCTTGTCGAGGATCGTGGGCTTGGTGTCGGCCAGGGCAGTCGATATCAGCGCCGCACGCTTCCGTCCGAACGGCGTCACGCGAATGGGTGGCTTGCGCAACAGAGTCTCCGCTGCCTCCACCGCGCGCCCCGGCGCTGCAAATGGAATGATCTTGATCGTCGCGATCATCTGGCGTGCGCCAACCTTTTCGAACGGCGCAACCGTGGCGATGGTGATGGATTCATCCACGGCGTTGAGCGCCTCGACGGCGTTCACATCGAGTTCGACGATGCCATTCCCCAAGGCATAAAGGTTCACCCGACCCGTGAACGCTGCATTGACGCGCACGCCGGAGCCGACACACAGCGCCGCGATCCGCCGGGCCGCTTCGTTCTCGTCAACGTCGCCCTGTTCTAGCCGCGCGCCGACCACTTCCGTCACGCCATCCGCACGCAACGCAGTTATATCGTCGGCCGTCAAAACACGGCCCTTGCGGAACAACTGTCCCTTCACGCGGCGCGAATGGGCCAGCACCGCGCCCTCGGCTTCGGTGACGGGAATGGTTCCGAATTGCATGCGCGAAGTTTACGTGGCTGGTACCGGAATAGGCAAATAAAGCCGCGCCCGCAGTCCGCCCTCGGCGCGGTTTTCGAGTGTCACCGTACCGCCATGGCCCGCTGCAATGGTTTTCACGAGCGTAAGGCCCAGTCCGGTCCCGCCCGTCTCCGCGTTGCGCGAGGTTTCCAGCCGCACGAACGGTTCGAACACGCGCTGACGGTCGGCTTCGGGAATGCCGGGGCCGTTGTCGTCCACGATGATCTCGTAACCCGTACCGCGAGCCTGGATACTCACGGCCGCTTCCTTGCCGTAAGCGATGGCGTTCTCGATGAGATTGCGCACCGCGCGGCGAATTTCATTGGGCCGGCAGTTCATGGGCACCGGATCGTGCGCCTGCCACGTCACCGGCTTGCCCATGTCGATCAGATCGGCACAAAGGCTCTCCACCAGTGCCGCAACATCGATGTGACGCATCGGCTCGCCGCCCGCGCCCCTTGCGGCAGAAAGCACCGCTTCGGTCAGTTCCTGCAATTCTTCCAGATTGCGTTCCAGCCTCTCGCGCAATTCGGCATCGTTCACGAATTCGATATTGATGCGCATGGCGGTGATGGGGGTGCGCAGATCGTGCCCCACGGCGGAAAGCAGTTGCCGCTGGCTTTCCAGTGTGCGGCTGACTTGATCGGTCATTGCGTTGAAAGCCGCCGCGGCACGTCGCACGTCCTCCGGCCCTTCCTCCGGCACGCGCGGGGCCGACCCGCCTTGCGCCGCTGTGGTGGCCGCGGCCGACAATTCCGAAAGCGGCCGCGCCACGCGGCGCGCAATGAACGCGGCGGCGATCGAGGTTGTCACGATGGCCGCTAGTGCCGCGATGAAGGTCTCGATAGGCCAGGGCAGACTGGGCGGACGGTAGAACGTCGTTGTCAACTGCGTTCCGCGCACCACCGGCACTGTCACCATGATGACAGGACGGCGATGATGGCGCATTCCCTGCCGGCGCTGCTCCAGACTGGTGACCTTCACGATGACAGGTTGCTTGGCGCGCTGCGGCGGAAGCATGGCGCGCGCCTTGTCGGCCAACGCCTGTTCGCCCACAGTCATGGGAACGATTTGCGGTTTGCCGTGCTGAAGTTCGAAACGCCACGCCCGCGAATCCATCGAGCGCAAGGCTTCTTCGCGTTTCTTGGCAGGCACGGTGCTGAGCAATGTCGCCGCCGAAACCGCGCGATCCAGAAGCCGCTCGGTAAACGCGCTCTCATTCATGCGCTCGCGGCCCACCTCGAACCACACCGCCACCGCGACATTGGAAACAATCACCGCAAGCGCGGTGACGACAATCAGTTGGGTAGCAAGCTTGCGCGGCCAAAGACGCATCAGGAGATGTCTTCCGGCTCGACGGCAAACATATATCCGCCGCCCCACACCGTCTTGATGTAGTGCGGATTGCGCGGATCGGCTTCGATCTTCTTGCGCAGCCGGCTGACGTGATTGTCGATGGAGCGGTCGAAGAACTCGGCTTCCCGTCCCTTGGTAAGGTCGAGCAACTGATTGCGCGTAAGCGCGATCTTCGGCCGTTCCAGGAGGACGGTCAGCAGCCGGAATTCACCGCTTGAAAGCGGCGAGGCCACGCCATCCGGCCCGATCAATTCGCGTTGTCCGGTATCCAGCGTCCAATCGCCGAATTTGATGCGCGAAACCTCCGGCGGTTTCTGTCGCGGCGGCAGGGCCTGCGTGCGTCTCAAAACGGCCGCCACGCGTGCAATCAATTCGCGGGGGCTGAACGGTTTGGCGATGTAATCGTCCGCGCCCATTTCCAGGCCGACGATGCGATCCACTTCTTCGTTGCGGGCGGTCAGGAGGATAACCGGCGTCTGCGACGACTCGCGGATATAGCGGCACAGGCTCAGCCCGTCCTCGCCGGGCATCATGATGTCGAGCACCACGAGGTCGATGCCCGAACTCTTCATCACCTTGCGCGCGACCTGGGCATCCGCCGCCGTGGTGGCGCGATAGCCATGTTCCCGCAGGTAACGGGCCAGCGGTTCCCGAATGTCGCGCGAATCCTCGACCACCAGGACATGGGGTTTGGCTTCGTCTTTGGTCGTCACGGCGATGTCCATGGGGCCAACATGCGGACCCAGCTCCCCCTCTGCAAACGGCAATTGTCGCAAAGTTTCGCATGAGGGGCGGCCACGACAAAAGCCGTCAAAATACAGCTTGCCCAACAAAGTTATGAGCGGCCGGTACCCTAGATAGAGGACGTCAGGCAGGAGGCGGCCTTGGAGAAAGAAATGAAGAGAATTTCGAAATATGCGGTCGGTGCAGTCCTTGTGGCCATCCTTGGCGGTGCGGCCGCTGTGGCGCTCGCATCGCCCAACACGCCCCGTCCGCTGGCCCACGAATTGGGTCGCGGCAAGCTGTTCCAGCAGTTCGACCTCAATCACGACGGCAAGGTGACCCAGGCGGAAATCAACAAAGTCCTGAGCGAGCGCTTTGCTGCCGCGTCCGGCGGAAGCTCCGCTTTGTCCGAACTTCAATTCGCCAACATGCGCCTCGATGACGTGCGCAAGGGCTCAGACAAGATGTTCCAGAAGATCGACTGGAACAACGACGGCAAGATCAGCCGCGAGGAATTCCTCAACGCCGAACACACCCGTTTCAATCGCATGGACCGCCGCGCGACCGGCGAAGTGTCTTGCGCACCCCATGCCCATGCCGCGAAGGCAAACGAGACAAAAGATGCCGGTGCATCCCCCCCACACCGTCATTTCGGATTTCGCCATGCGCGCGGCATGGGCTTCTGCGCTCAGTTCGACGCCAACAAGGACGGCAAGGTGACACGCGCCGAATTCGATACGGCCGCGATAGCCCAATTCGACAAATTCGCGAAAGCCGGCAGCATCACCCGCGACGGTTTTTACCAGATGGCCGCCGAGAAGGTGAAGGACCTGCAGACCCGCCGCTTCGCGCGTCTCGACGCCAACCATGATGGCAAGCTGACGCTCGATGAGTTCGAAGCACCACAGAAGAAGATGTTTGCTCGCCTCGACAAGAACCATGATGGCGCGGTCACCAAGGACGAGATCATGGCCGCGATGCACAACCGTTTCGGCGGCCGTCACGGTCACCATGGTGACTGGAACAAGGACAAAGACGGAAAACCTGGCGATCAGTCGTCGCCCGGCTAAGCTGTGGGGTGGGCGGTAGCAAGCTCCCGAATGCCGCCCACCCGCAGCATTTGAGTCATTTCCGCCATTATCGAAATGGCGATTTCCGCGGGCGATCGGGCCCCTATTGCGAGCCCGATCGGCCCATGGATCTTTTTAAGCGCCTCGTCGCCAAAGCCATTTGCTTTCAGCCGCGCCAATCGTCCTGCATGGGTTTTCTTCGATCCCAGCGCGCCGATATAGAAACAGGGCGAATGTAACGCCGCGCTCAGCGCCGGGTCGTCCACCTTCGGATCGTGCGTCAGCGCGACCAGCGCGCTGCGCGGCCCCAGCGGCTTTTTCTGCAAGGCTTCATCCGGCCAGTCATGCGAGATCGCGACATCGGGAAACCGTTCCGGCGTGGCAAACGAGATGCGCGGGTCGATCACGCGTACGCCATATCCCGTCATCGCCGCCATGCGTGCCAGCGGCTGAGCGATATGCACCGCGCCGACAATCACCAGATCGAGCGGCGGATTGAAAACCGCGAGGAACCATGTCCGGCCATCGATCTCCACCGGCGCACTCTGATCCGCGCGCGCCGCATTTGCGGCTGCAATCCCCAAAGGAGACGTATCGCGCGCCGGATCGATCAGGCGATCTTCGCCCGTCGCCAAATCCGTTGCGCGTATAACGGCGCGCCCGGCGCGACGGGCTTCGTTCAGTTGTCGGAGGATTTCCGGACGCATCGCGTCACGCGATAGGTTCGACGTAGATTTCGATGCGCCCGCCGCAAGCCAGCCCGACGTCCCACGCCTGCTGATCGCTGACGCCGAATTCGAGGCGCGCTGTCTTGCCGTCCGTCATCGCGCGCATCGCATCCTCGATCACCGCGCCCTCGACACACCCGCCCGAAACCGATCCCACAAATGCCCCATCATCGCGTACCGCGATCTGACTTCCCGCAGGGCGCGGCGCCGAACCCCATGTTTTCACGACCGTACCTAGCGCCACCTTATGCCCATCCGAAAGCCACCGCTGGGCTGTGCCGAGAACATCGTCATCGGTGTCGGTCATTTTTGTTTCTCCGTCGCCCATCTTACCTCCCCCTACGCGGGGAGGTCGACATCGCGCAGCGATGGCGGGTGGGGCCCGCCCGACCTCTCCAAAGGAGAGGCAAGTGTCATTTCATCGCCGCTGCGACCGCGCGTTTCGCCATCACGCTGACGAGATGGGCGCGGTATTCCGCCGATCCATGGATATCCGAATTCATATCCGAAGGATCGACCCTGATCCCATCAATCGCGTTCGGGCTGAAGGTCTTCGCCAACGCCGCTTCCATTTCGCTGTGCCGGAACACACCCGGTCCCGCGCCCGTCACCGCCACGCGCACGCCGCCTTTCGATTTCGCCACGAACACGCCCGCCATCGCATAACGCGAGGCCGGATTGCGGAATTTCGTATAGGCCGCGCGTTCGACAAGTGGGAACGAAATCTCCGTCACGATCTCGCCGTCGTTCAGCGCCGTGGAGAACATGCCGGTAAAGAAATCGTCCGCCGTCAAACTGCGCTCGGTCGTTTTGATGGTTGCATTCAGGCCAACCGCCGCCGCCGGATAATCCGCCGCCGGATCGTTGTTGGCGATGCTGCCGCCAATCGTACCCTTGTGGCGCACCGCAGGGTCGCCGATCAGATGCGCAAGCTCCGCCAAAGCGGGCAGGGCACGGCGAATTTCCGCAGACTCCGCGACCTCCGCGTGAGTCACCGCAGCTCCAATCGTCACCACATTTGCATCCACGCGGATGTAATTCAGTTCCTTCAATCCCGAGATGTCGATGAGATCGGATGGATTTGCCAATCGCATCTTCATCGTGGCGATCAAGGTCTGTCCGCCCGCCAGCAATTTCGCATCCGGCGATTTCTTCAAAAGCGCCTGCGCATCGGCAAGCGATTTGGGGCGGTGATAGTTGAATTGATAGGGGATCATGCGGCCTTGTCCTTCGCGGCCATGCGTTTCGCGGCATCTTCGATCGACGTCACGATGTTCTGATAGCCGGTGCAGCGGCAGATATTGCCCTCAAGCTCCGCCCGGATCGTTTCGCGGTCGAGCACCGGCTTGCGCCGGATCATGTCCACCGCTGTCATGATCATTCCCGGCGTGCAGAACCCGCATTGCAGCCCGTGGTTTTCGCGGAACGCTTCTTGAACCGGATGCAGCTTGCCATCTTTCGCCAGCCCTTCGATGGTCGTTACCTGCGCGCCATCGGCCTGTACCGCAAACATCGAACACGATTTCACGGCCTTGCCGTTCACATGCACCACGCAGGCGCCGCACTGGCTGGTATCGCAGCCGATATGCGTGCCGGTGAGGCGCAGATTTTCGCGCAGGAAATAAACGAGCAGCGTACGGTCTTCGACGTCGGCGGAAACGGTATTCCCGTTCACCGTCATGGAAACGGCGGTCATGCAATTCTCCAATAGCGTAAGAACAATGATCCGCCGCCCCGGCAGGAACCGTCAACCCACCGCCGGATCAGAGCACCATCCCGAAAAGCACAAGCAGGATCACGATCACCGCGATCAGGCCGATCACCCAGACTTCCCGCGCATGGCTTTGCGGGGCAGGGGAAGGCGTGGCCTCGGTCGTCGCCGGGGCTGCGGTGGCGGCGTGCTCCGGCTGGTCCTCCGCCGCTGCGGCGGGAGCCACGACCGGAGGTGAAATCGCATCCACGAAACGCGAGAAGAAATCGTCGGCGATCTGCTTGGCCGCCCCATCGATCAGCCGCTGGCCGATCTGGGCCAGCTTCCCGCCGATGCTGGCTTTGGCGGTGTATGTAAGCACTGTCTGCCCGTCTTCCGGCGCCAGCAGGACTTCAGCCTCGCCCTTGGCAAAACCGGCGACGCCGCCTTGCCCTTCGCCCCGAAGAACACACCGGCGCGGCGGCTCCATCTCGTCCAATGTCACCTTGCCTTTGAAAGTGGCCTTCACCGGCCCAATCTTCAGCGTGGCGCGCGCCTCGAATGCGTTATCGGCGGTTTTCTCCAGGCTTTCGCAGCCGGGGATGCAGGCCTTGAGGATGTCCGGGTTCTGTATGGCATCCCATACCGTCTCGGGCGGCGCGGGAATGACATATCGGCCCGTGAAATCCATTTTCGAATCCTAACCCTCAATCGCGGAGAAATTCGCTGAAACAGTGACTTATAGCCGAAACTTCACAAATCAACCTTATTCTGTCCAATTTTGAAACCACGCTTTTCGTCAAGGGCTTATTATGATAATTTCTTGTTCATAATAAGGGGCGTTGGGATGGATATGAGTATGGGAGGCTCACACGGCCTCGCCGAAGTGCCTTTAGAGGTATCGGGCCTCGTAAAGTGGTTCGATCTTTCCAAGGGATACGGCTTCATCAAACCGTCGAGCGGGGCTGACGGCGATATTTTGCTGCATCAGACCTGCGTTCGCCAATCCGGCTTCAAGGCCGCGTATGAAGGCGCGCGAGTGGTCTGCGAAGCGGTGCAGGGTCCGAAGGGACTGCAGGCGCGCCGCGTGATCTCGCTGGACAATTCGACAGCCGCGCCGCAACTGGCCGCTGCGCCCACGCGCAGCCGCTATCTGGCGGAGCCGAAGGGGCCGTCCTTCGATGCGACCGTGAAATGGTTCAACCGCGGCAAGGGCTATGGCTTCGTGTCGCGCGGTCCCAACACGCCGGACATCTTCATCCACATGGAAACCTTGCGCCGTTACGGTATTCGCGAACTGCGCCAGGGCCAGAGGGTGAAAGTCCGTACAGGTGACGGACCCAAGGGAGAGCTTGCGGCGGAGATCGCGGTCGTCGATCTTTAAGCGCGAATCTTCTCCCCCGGCTTTTCATGCGTCTGACAATTGCGTTGGTGTCGGTCCTGCTTCTTGCGGGCACGGCTAGTGCCGCCTCGAACCAGCCGCAACTCAACCTTCCCGTCGAATCCATCACCATCGATTCCGCGCAAGGCCCTCAACGGTTCAAGGTCCAGCTCGCGACCAAATGGTCCGAGCAGGAAACGGGCCTGATGTACCGCAAGCAGATGCCGCCCAACGAAGGCATGCTGTTCGATTTCCACCAGCCGCAGATGATGTCGTTCTGGATGAAGAACACCCTCATCCCGCTGGACATCCTCTTCATCCGGGCCGACGGCACCGTCTCGTCCATCGCCGCCGGCGCAAAGCCCCTGTCGCTCAAATCCATAAAGTCGACGGAACCCGTACAAGCCGTATTGGAAATCAACGGCGGCCGGGCCGCAGCGCTCCAAATCCGCGAGGGTGCCAGGGTCCATTCCGCCATTTTCAAAGGCCGTTGATGCGGGCCGCCGCACCGTGTAAGCCCCTGACCCCGGACGGGGCGTGGCGCAGTCTGGTAGCGCATCTGCTTTGGGAGCAGAGGGTCGCGTGTTCGAATCACGCCGCCCCGACCAGTCTACGCCGCGCAGCGGTGAAGACTGGTCGCCACGGCGTAGCCTGCAAGGCGAAGCCGGGCTCGTACCGCGCGGCTACGCCCTGGCAAGCCGCAAGTTGAACGAAAGGAATTCGTATGCGCGCGCGTATCTACCAACCCGCCAAAAACGCCATGCAAGCGGGCAAGGCACGCACCAGGCATTGGCTTCTGGAATACGAACCCGAATCCGCGCGCGGCATCGACCCCTTGATGGGCTGGACGTCATCCAGCGACATGCGCCAGCAGATCCAGCTCGAATTCGACAGCAAGGAAGAGGCGGTCGCCTACGCCCAGAAGCACGGCATCGATTTCCAGGTCTTCGAGCCCCACAGACCCAAGCCCATTCCCAAGGCCTATTCGGACAATTTCCGCTTCGACCGCAAAGTCCCCTGGAGCCATTAAGCAGGCGCCGACTCGCAAATTCTGCTATCGATCCGTCCGGCCTAGGCCCCGTAGCTCAACTGGATAGAGCACCAGCCTTCTAAGCTGGGGGTTGCACGTTCGAGCCGTGCCGGGGTCGCCAGAGCAACGCTTATCGCAGAAAGCCGGCGATGCGCGGTTGGATTCAAATTGCGTTTGTGTGTGTCTTCGCTCTCTGTGGAGATGCCGTTGCCCAGGATCATGCAGCTTCGCGTTTGTTCTCAGTTGTAGGCGACTTTTCGCTTGGCGCGAGCGTCAACCGGATGGACTACCAGAGCATCGATCCGGTCGCGCGGCGGCTCTACATTGCCAAGATGGGCGGCGGACAACTTCTCGTGTTCGACATCGAGAAGAATGTTCTCCTCGCTCAGTTGGATGGTTTTCCGAAGGTCACCGGCGTTCTTGTTGTCCCCGAACTACACAAAGTTTATGCAAGCGCGCCGGGGAGCGGAGTGCTGTCATCGTTTTCTGTCGGTCTGGGAATGGCAGGTATATCGTCAGGCCGTGGCGACCTTGT
>DASZYI010000141.1:0-7246 GCA_035545475.1 Rhizomicrobium sp. | reverse complement strand
TTTCGACGACGAAACGAACGAGGAATTCGACGCAGCCGCAGGGCAGGACGAAGCGGACAATTCCTGACGCGCTAGACCGAAATCTCCGCCGTCATATAGAGCGCGCATGGCCCCGACAGAACGGTGCGCTCGCCTTCATCGCTACAAACAAGATCGCCGCCGCGCGGAGAAACCTGGCGTGCCGTCAGGGTTTTCTTGCCCAATCGTTTCGCCCAGAACGGCGTCAGTGCGCAATGCGCCGATCCCGTCACCGGATCTTCCGGCACGGCCTTGTCGGGTGCAAAGAAACGCGAAACGAAATCATATCCCTCATCGCCCGGCGACGTGGCGATCAATCCCCAGAAACCAACCTTGCGCAAAACGCGCGCGATCTCGCCCGGCCCTTTCAGCCCGCGCACAATCGCGGGATCGTCCCACACGGCCACGAGATAGCGGCCCTTGAACAATTCCTTCGGCGGCGCCGATCCCAGCGCCTCTGCAATCTCGGCCGCCGCGCCGCTCGCCGCGAACGGCACGATCTGATCGGAGGGCAAACTCATCACATGCCGCCCGTCGCGTCCGCGCGCCACGGTCAGCGTCCCCGAACGTGTCTCGAACGAGACCGTCTTCAATTCGGGATCGAGCGTCTCGAACAGCAGCCATGCGCTGGCAAGCGTTGCATGCCCGCAAAGCTCCACCTCGGCCGCCGGCGTGAACCAGCGCAGCGCATATTTTCCCGCCCCGGTCCTCATGAAGAACGCGGTCTCGGCAAGGTTGTTTTCATTGGCGATCTTCTGCATCAGCGCGTCGTCGATCCATTCCGAAAGCGGAACGATCGCCGCGGGATTGCCGCCCAGCGGTTTGGCCGAAAACGCATCGACCTGCCAGAGCTTCAGCTTCATCGCACTCTCCCGAAACTGGGGAAACGATAAAGCCGTCCGCGCGCTCCGTGGAACGCGCGTTTGCGCATAGCGGGACTGCGGAAAATCCTAGTGCGCGGCTTCCAGCGTCTGGCTGCGCTTGTCGGCCAGGGCGGCTTTCATCGCGGCCTGCAGCTTGTCGAACGCGCGCATCTCGATCTGGCGCACGCGCTCGCGGCTCACGTCGTATTTCTTGGAAAGTTCTTCCAGGGTCACCGGCTCGTCGCGCAAACGCCGTGCCTCGATGATGTCGCGCTCGCGTTCGGTCAGTTCGCCCAGCGCCATGGAGAGCAATTCCTGCCGCTCGCCCATTTCCTCGCGTTCGGCAAGGCGGGTTTCCTGGTCCAGCGTGTCGTCGGCCAGCCAATCCTGCCATTCGGATTCGGAATCGGACCGCAGCGGCGTGTTGAGCGAAGAGTCGGGCGCCGCAAGCCTGCGGTTCATGTCCACCACTTCGTCCTCGCGCACGCCGAGCTTGGTTGCGATCTCCGTCACCTGTTCGGGGCGAAGGTCGCCTTCCTCGATGGCGTCGATCTTGCTCTTGGCTTTGCGCAGGTTGAAGAACAGCTTCTTCTGCGCCGCCGTGGTGCCCATTTTCACCAGGCTCCACGAACGCAGGATGTATTCCTGGATCGAGGCGCGGATCCACCACATGGCATAGGTCGCCAGACGAAATCCCTTGTCGGGCTCGAAGCGTTTGACAGCCTGCATCAGCCCGACATTGCCTTCGGCAATGATCTCCGAAACCGGCAGCCCATAGCCGCGATAGCCCATGGCGATTTTCGCCACGAGGCGCAAATGGCTCGTCACCAGTTTCTTCGCCGCGTTGGGATCTTCATGTTCCTTCCAGCGCTTGGCGAGCATGTATTCCTCGCCGGGATCCAGAAGCGGAAACTTCCGGATTTCCGAGAGATAGCGGGAAAGCCCGCCTTCGCCATGCAATGCTGGAACGCCACGTCCGCTCAAACCCTAACTCCTTATCGCCGCTGGGGATCGACCTACCCATTAGACAACATCGGGGATGCGAGAAAACAGTGAATTTTTGCAGAGAACGCATACCCCGGGATGACGATGTGGTGATCGATCAGCCGGAATTCAACCCGCGCAGCGCCTCCACAAGCCCCGAAAAATCGGCGGGCCAGGCGGATTCGAAGCGAATTTCCTTATGCGTCGTAGGGTGTTGAAACCCCAGAAGCCAGGCGTGGAGGGCCTGCCGCGGGAACCCGTTGGCTGCCGCATAGGCCCGGGCCTCGGCTTCGGTCTTGGCCCGGGGCGCCACCCGCGCCTTGCCATAAGAGGGGTCGCCGATCAGCGGATGGCCAAGATGGGTCAGATGCACGCGTATCTGATGTGTGCGGCCCGTCTCCAGCCGGCACTCGATCAAGCTCGCCAGCGGCTTCGCCGGATTGCCGAAGCGCTCGATCACGCGATAGCGGGTGCGCGCGGGTTTGCCTGCGTTGCGCACCACCGCCATGCGCTTCCTATCGAACGGATTGCGCCCGATATCGCCTTCGATCATCCCGTCGCCGAGACGTGGGCTTCCCCACACCACGGCGTGATAGGCGCGCTGCACCACATGCGCCGCGAATTGCTTGGCAAGGCTTGCCATCGCACGATCGTTCTTCGCCGCGACCAGCAAACCGCTCGTATCCTTGTCGAGACGATGCACGATGCCCGGCCGCGCCACGCCGCCCACGCCCTGAAGCGACGCCCCGCAATGCGCGATCAACGCGTTCACCAATGTCCCATCGGGATTTCCCGCCGCCGGATGCACCACGAGCCCCGGCTGCTTGTCGATCACGATAAGGTCTTTGTCTTCGTAAACCACATTGAGTGGAATGTCCTGCGCCACGGGCTCGGCGGGTGCGGGCGCAGGCACGCGCACCTCATAGATTTCGCCCGGTTTGACCCTGGTATTGCCGTCTCTTATGGTCGCGCCCGCCCGAAAAACCGCGCCTTCGTCGATCAAAGCCTGCAAGCGCGAGCGGCTGAGATCGGCAAAGCTCGCGGCCAGAAAACGGTCAAGGCGCAATCCCGCCTGATCGGCTTCGACGGCAGCCGCCCGCATCGTTCCGGAGGAATTCTCCTTGTCCGACCCGTCTGATCTTTCGTCTGGCACTGCCGCTCCCGAAGACGTGAAAAACACCGCAAGCTATCGCGGGCTAAAGGCTGTCGTCATCCTCTTGGGCGCTCTTATCATCATTGCGTTCGGATTGCTCGTGGTCGGAGCGCTCACCCGTTTCCACGTCAAATCCGCGCCCAACGCCACAGGTCTCGAAAACACCATTTCGCTGCCTGAGGGTGCGCAGATCGTATCGAGCGAAGTCCAGTCCGACCGATTGATACTGCGTGTGAAAACGCAAGGCCGCGACAGCATCTACATCGTCGACACCGGAACCGGCCATCTCGTCGGGCGCATCCAGACGCAAGGTAGATGATCGCCACGCTGATCCTGCCGCAGACCTTGCGCGACCAGATCGCCCGCGAAGCGCTCGCCGCCCAGCCGTCCGAATGCTGCGGCCTGATCGAAGGCACATATATAAAGCAGGAGGCACGCGCGCTCGCCTGTCATCCCACCCGCAACCTCGCCGCCGCCAGCGACAGTTTCGAAATCGACCCCGCTCGCCACATCGAGTTGCTGCGTACTTTGCGCGGGACGCAGCGCCGGATTCTCGGCTGCTACCATTCCCATCCGAACGGCCGCGCCGAGCCTTCGTCCCGCGACCTCGCACAAGCAACCGACGAAAATTTCCTCTGGCTGATCGCCGCGGGCAGGGATTTGAAGGCCTTCGTCCACGCGAACCGCGCTTTCCACCCCGTCCGCCTCGCTTGAGGCAAACGACCCCCGCCGGTATAAGCAAGCCCTGACGCTCCCATCGTCTAGCGGTTAGGACGCGGCCCTCTCAAGGCTGAAACACGGGTTCGATTCCCGTTGGGAGCGCCAGCGCGCAATTCCGATCCTGACAATTGCTGACCAAATCGGCGCATTTGTCCCCCTTGGCAATTTCGCGATTTCTATCGCCACAACGGCCGTCGTCGCCGTGCCATGAGACATCACCCGGCGCGATTGCGCCGGACCCGATCCATGCCCCGCCATGCTCCAGGCGAGCAGTATTCCAGTTTGCCCGATGGCAATCTATCGCGCTCCAGGGCCTCAACGAGATCTTGCGGATCGAACGGAAAGTGCCGCCGCCGCGATCCTGTGGCATTCAAAAAGAATGTCGATCCGATATGGCGATAGGCTGGAAGCGTGGCGCTGCCGATCACTTCTTCTTCGGTCTCTACAGTGTAGTTGCCGGCAGGTTGCTGTCGATCGAAACCGTCCAGAATGAACGATCGACGAAAGGTGACGGTACGCAATGTCGTGCGGGTCTGCATGGGTTTCTCCGGTAAAGAGAAGGCGGCGCGGGGGATATTGATTGAATATCCCCCGCGGCCAACCTTCAGTCCTTGGTCGCAGACGCGACCGCTATCGTCGCTTCGCACTCACCCGCAGGCGGCACAGAAGCGTCGATGGCTTCGGACCGAAGCAATTCGGGCGCGTGCCAAATCGAAGTCACGCTCTCTCCGAGTCCGGGCACAGTGGTTCGCGTCGCGCGATTCTTACACATGCTCATGCTTTCTGAAGCATCCGGTGCCGCTTCGGTTTGCCATGCCCCTTCATCGATGGAACTTACGGCGTTCAGCCGGAAACGCCTTTCAGGCGATCTTCTTCTTCCTTGGCGAGCCGCAACGCGCGCAATTTGGCGGTCTTCGCATTGATGGCATCGCGCTCGTCTTCCGCGACGGTTCGGGCAAGGCTTCTTTTCGCGTCGGCTTGCTCGAAGACTCTCTGTGCGTTCCGGCGAGCGAGATCGCGCGATGCCTGGATCGAGCGAGTGATCATGACATCTCTCCCAAAGTGAGCCGATAAGTCGCTTCAAAGCCAAACGGCGGACGCAAGGCGTCCGCCTCAACTTTGTACCGCTGCGATTGCTTAAGCAGCAGCGACATTGGCTGCTTTGGAGCCTCTTGCGTCAGCTTGGATATCGAAGCTGATCCGCTGGCCCTCGCTGAGGGTACGCAGGCCGCGTGCTTCAAGCGCGCTGGCATGCACGAAAACGTCCTTGCCGCCGCCATCCGGCGCCACAAAGCCGAAGCCTTTTTTGTCGTTGAAAAACTTCACTGTTCCGATGGTCATTGTTCATTTCCTTCAAGCATCGGGGTTCCGCAGACGCAAAGCGCGCATGCGGTCGCAACTCACGAAACATCAGAAGGAAAGTTTGACTGCTTTATCCCGAACGAACGGGGCTGACAGTGGCGCTTTGGTCCGACAGTGCGCAATCACGTACAGTCTTTATACGCGCGAAATCCCGATAAAGCAAACCGACTGATTTTTAGGAGTCCTTTTGCACAATAACCCGCGCTCGTTTTCTATTCGTCCGGATTGATGTTAGTGAGACCAATGGAAGTATCCGATGCGATCTTCATGCTGCCGCGTCCCGACGGTTCGTTTGAACCAGCACACGCGGCTTACCTCAAAGAACTCGGCCAACGACGCCAATCGGTGATGCTGGCCTTTGCGCCGAAAGCTGCAGGCACATTTTTGCGCGCTGCCGCCATCGGCGCCGTCGATGGACAGCTTGCGCGCGTGGTGCATGCGCAAGGAGGCCGCGATGGAACGCCTTATCTTCCGACCTATATACGATACTTTCTGGGCGGCTTTCCGCAGGATGTTCTTGTCACGCATCTTCACATGCAGGCGTTCCCGGCCAACAGGTTCTTCATCGAAGCCCTCGACCTGAAGCCGGTCATTATGCTGCGAAGTGTGCCCGATATGCTTGCTTCCTATCTCGACATGCTGGAGACGGAGGCGCTATCGCCTTCGCACTGGTTGAATGCCGCCATACCGGTCCAATTTGTGGGGTGGGACTACGCAAGACGCGTCGACTTCATGATCGATGTCATCGCACCCTGGTATGCGAGTTATTTCGCGACGTGGTTTGACTATCACCGTGAAAACCCGAAGAGGGTGTGCGTCCTGCGGTTTGACGATCTTTTGGACGACCCCGCGTCCGTTTTGGAAGTTCTTCTGGCGCATTCCCGAATCGTGCGTTCCTACGATACATGCGGTGCGGCCACAGACGTTGCTTGGCGCGAGCGCGAGGAGAACCGCTTCAACAAGGGCGAACAGGGACGCGGGGTTTCGAGATTCTCTCCCGCTCAGAAAACACGAGTCGAACGGCTCCTCTTCGAGACCTACGACCTCGGTGCGTGGCGAGCCGATTTAATGGCTTAAGGCAGGATTTGGGCATGTCCGCGCGGCGATGGCGCCTTGCCGGTGCACCGGCGGAACGCCACGCAGCGCGCGCACATTCACAGCTTGTGGTGTAGCGTTCATCCCGAAGCACAAGGAGACAAGCGATGGCAATTTCCAAGAATACGGTCTGCCTGTGGTACGACAAGGATGCCGAAGCCGCGGCCCGTTTCTATGCCGAAACCTTTCCCGACAGTTCGGTGGGTGCTGTGCATCGTGCTCCAGGCGACTATCCCTCCGGCAAGGCGGGCGATGTGTTGACGGTCGAATTCACGGTTGCGGGAATCCCCTGTATCGGCCTCAACGGCGGACCGATGTTCAAACACAACGAAGCCTTTTCGTTCCAGATCGCCACCGACGACCAGGAGGAGACCGACCGCTATTGGAACGCGATTGTGAGCAATGGCGGCCAGGAAAGCGCGTGCGGCTGGTGCAAGGATAAGTGGGGCGTTTCCTGGCAAATCACGCCGCGGGTGCTGACCGAAGCGATGGCTGCCGGCGGCGATGAAGCAAGGCGCGCGTTCGAGGTGATGATGGACATGAAGAAGATCGATGTCGCCGCGATTGCGGCGGCCCGGCGCGGCTAGCGGGCAGCGCCTGTCCACCATCGCTATCGCCCGCGGGCAGGGCCGAATAAAATAAACGCGGCGGTTGGGGGTTCGGCCGATGTCGTTCGTCGGACTCTCTAGGAGCAACCCTCGATAACGTCAGGAGCGGGCGGGGGATGGGCGACGAGCCGGAAGCTGGGCTGGAGCGGATAAGGCTCGGCCGGACGGAGGCAGGCATGTCTCAGTCCGAGGTCGACGCATGGTTCGTGCGCGAGGTCCTGCCGCTGGAGGCTTCGCTGATGCAATATCTCGCCCACAACTGGGAAAACAAAAGCGAATTGCCCGATCTCCGGCAGGAGATTTATGCCCGCGTCTGCGAAGCCGCACGCGAGCAGTTTCCGAATTCCGCGCGCTCCTTCCTCTTTGCCACCGCGCGCAATTTCCTGATCGACCTCGTGCGCCACAGCCGCGTGGTGCAGATCGAAGCGATGGCCGATCTCGAA
>DASZYI010000140.1:0-39605 GCA_035545475.1 Rhizomicrobium sp. | reverse complement strand
GCGCGGTTTCGGCGGGCAGGGATGGACTATCTGGAGATGGCGGCGGTCACGCGGCACGTCTCCTGGGAGGCGTTTCGGGGTGCGCTTTCGGGCCGCCTTGTTCTTTTGACCTCGAAAGGTAGCGATCCTTACACGGGTTTTTCCTTCGAGCCTGAGGATACGCTGTTGCTGGGGCGCGAAAGTGCCGGAGTACCGGACGACGTTCACGCAAGCGTCGATGCGCGTCTGCGCATTCCGCTGAAGCCCGGTTTGCGCTCGCTCAATGTGGCGCAGGCCGGAGCGATGGTACTGGGTGAAGCGTTACGTCAGACAAAGGGATTCCCGTGACCACACCTCCGCCGGACGACCGAAAAGCTTTTGCACGCGCCTGGTTCGAAGATCTGCGCGACCGCATTTGCGCTGAATTCGAGAAGATCGAAGACGATTATCGCGGACAACTGGATCGCCTTCCTCCCGGACGGTTCGAACGCAAGGCGTGGACGCGCCCGCCGGAAGATGGCGCGGATGCGGGCGGCGGCGTGATGAGCATCATGCGCGGACGCGTGTTCGAAAAGGTCGGCGTTAATGTATCGACCGTATACGGATCATTCTCGCCGGACTTCGCCGAGACCATTCCGGGCGCCGAGAAAGACCCGCGATTCTGGGCAAGCGGGATTTCTCTGGTTGCGCACATGCAAAATCCGCATGTGCCCGCCGTGCATATGAACACCCGGCACATCGTAACGACGGAAGGATGGTTCGGCGGCGGTGCCGATCTGACGCCGATGTATCCCAACGAGGAAGACGCCCGCACCTTCCATGCAGCCCTCGAAAAGGCCTGCGGCCTGCACGATGCGGGTTACTACAAGCGGTTCAAGGAATGGTGCGACGAGTATTTCTATTTGCCGCACCGCAGCGAAGCCCGTGGGGCAGGCGGCATCTTCTATGACAGGCTTAACACGGGCGACTGGGATGCCGATTTCGCCTTTACCCGGGATGTGGGACTCGCATTTCTAGAGGTCTATCCCCAAATCGTAAGAAGGCGGATGGCCCAGGGCTGGACGGCCGCCGACCGGGACGCACAACTGGTGCGCCGGGGCCGCTATGTGGAGTTCAACCTGCTGTACGATCGCGGAACCCAGTTCGGGCTGAAAACAGGGGGAAATGTGGAAGCCATACTGATGTCGCTGCCGCCGGAAGCGCGATGGCCATAGATGGTTCTTGATCCGGCGTATTTCGCCCTTCTTCAGGTCATACTGATCGATATCGTGCTGGCCGGCGACAACGCCGTGGTGATCGGCATGGCGGCGGCGCATGTGCCCAGGGAGCATCGCGCGAAGATCATCTTCTGGGGGCTGGCGATAGCGGTGGTGCTCCGTATTGGGCTCGCTTCCGTCACCACCATCCTGCTCAATGTCATCGGATTGATGCTGGCGGGCGGCATCCTGCTGTTGTGGGTTTCCTGGCGGCTCTACCGCGATCTACGCGCACATCACAGCGGACCATGCGAGATCGAAGATGAGAAACTCGCCCAGATCGGTCACAAGACCATTCGCCAGGCCATCGTCCAGATCACGCTTGCCGATCTTTCCATGTCGCTCGACAACGTGCTGGCCGTTGCAGGAGCAGCGATGCATCACGTCTGGGTTCTGGCTGTGGGATTGGTCCTGTCGGTTGCGCTGATGGGGGCGGCAGCGAATTTCATCGCCAATATTCTCGATCGCCATCGCTGGATCGGATATGCGGGACTTATCCTCGTCGTCTATGTCGCCTGCTCGATGATCTGGCATGGCGGCAATTCCGTGGTCGATGCGGTAACTTAGACGACCTTCAGAAAAATTGCCGTCGCGTCGTCGCTCTTCTTGAAGCGGGGGAATTTGCGGCCTTCGGGATCGGCGTTCTCGATGTCGCGGATTTCGTTGTAGAGCGCGCGCAAGCCTTTGGACGATGCGGCTTCCAGCAAACCATCGGCATCGTAGCGATTGTAATCGCTGGCGAGCGCGAGGAAGCCATCCGACACCAAAAGCATTTGTGTGCCTGTTGGCGCGGCGAAGGTAGTGCTTTGTGCGTGATCGGCGCAGCGGATATCCGGGCTGAAGGCCCAGCTTCCTTCCACCGTGTTGACGCGATTGCGCGCGGCCCTGAGCGCAGGCAGATATTCGGCGCGGCTGACGCCGGCAGCGGGTGCAAGATTGCGGGCGGCGGCAAGTTTGGCGACGCGCGCGGCTTCGGCGGCGCGCTTGTCCAACGCATCGCCGATAATGCGCGTGGTTTCGCCGGGCGGTTTCACCAACGCCGCGCAATCGCCGAACCATAACGCTTCGATGCCGTTCGTTTGCGAAGAAACGAACATCATGGATGCGAAGGGGATTTCGTAAGTCTGTGCGGGCGGGCGCAGGCGCAGTTCGAGGAATTGCTTTTCCGCATCGGCTGCGGCGCGGCGCAGAATTTCGCGCGGGGAAAGATTTTCGGCTTCGTGCAGGATCAGACCTTCGGCGCCGCGACGGGCGATCCAGGCAGCATCGCTATCCACTGGCAGAATCTGTTCGCCCAGCCCCGTTGCGCCATCGAACACGGCGGCGAGCCTTTCGGAATGACAGAAGGCATCGTCATTTGGTTTTGCCGGATTGCCCGGCAGGCTCAGCATGTCGAGGATTTCGAACATCAATAGGCGGTCGCCTGCACGACGGCTTTCAGGCGTTCGGCGAGCGAGAATTCGTCTTCGGTGAAATCGGAATCGATCCACCAGTCTTCGACCTCGGCGAGGATGCGGCCCACCAGCGGACCTTCGGGCACACCTGCGTTCATCACCTCGCGGCCGGTGAGCGGAAATTCGGGGCGATCCCATGCGTCGGCAACCGCGAGCAACGCGCGCCATTGGACAGCGTTCGACTCTTTCGGGTCTTCCGCCCAGCGCAATGTCGCGCGGTCTTTGAAGGCTTTGGGGCCGAGGCGATAAAGAAGTTTGCGGACTTCCTTGATCGAAAGATAGGAAACGATCTTGTCTTTGGAGCCCAACACCTCTTCCAAACGCGTGCGATCTGCGTTGGAGAGTTTGAGGCGGTCCGCGACTGCGTTCGCCATCGCGGCGTCCGAAAGAAGTGCGGCCAGACGCAGGATCGGATCGGGCGTGAAGAAATTGTTGGCGTCGATTTGCGCGAGCCGTTCGAGACGCAGGATTTGCAGATTGCCGGGCAGGATTTCCGCGAGGATGCCGGACGACGCCATCAGGCGCAGAACCGGCACGGGATTTTCCGCGGCCAGCAAGCGCAACATTTCCTTGGCGATGCGTTCGCCGGAGAGTTGGGCAATGCCTGCTTTCTGCGCGGCTGCGGCGTGGAGCGCGTCCTTGTCGATCTCGCCTTTGCCGTACCAGGCGTGAAAACGGAACAGCCGCAGGATGCGCAGATAATCTTCGCGGATGCGCGTTGTGGCGTCACCCACAAAACGCACCCTGCCCGCTTCGAGATCGGCCAGCCCTCCGAAATAATCGAAGATCTCGCCATCGGCGGAGGCATAGAGCGCGTTCATCGTGAAATCGCGGCGTGCGGCGTCTTCTTTCCAGTCGGTGGTGAAGGCGACCGTGGCTCTGCGTCCGTCGGTGGCGACGTCGCGGCGCAAGGTCGTCACCTCGAAGGATTTGCCGTTGGCGATTGCGGTGACGGTGCCGTGTTCGATTCCGGTGGGAACGGCGTTGATGTTCGCCGCCTGCAAACGCTTCGTCACTTCATCGGGGGTGAGCGGCGTGGCGAGGTCGATGTCGCTCACAGGCTGGCGCAACAGCGCGTTGCGCACGACGCCGCCGACAAAACGGGCTTCACCGCGAAGCGCGTTCATCACGCTTTGCGTTTCGTCGGCGCGCATCCAGCTTTCCAATTTGGGATCGAGGCGTTTCATCTCACGGTTTCTTTTCGATGTGGCCGGGAACGATTTTCCCGTCGACCACATGGGGCGGAATATACACGCCTTCGGTGCTTTCGCCTTCCGTCAGACCCAAAACGACGAAGCTCAAGATCACCAGCGAAAGCCCCGTGATAAACAAGGACGTCCATGGCGTTTGGGGGCGGATGGCGTTGGGCCGCCAGCGCAGCAAAAGGAGGTAAAGCCCATAAAGCGCGAAGGGCAAAAGAAAGAGCGCCACGCGCGTGAGCACGATGCGGATCATCGGCCGAACCGTTCGGCGAAATTGACGAGCATGGCGGCGGTGGCCCCCCAGATGCGATGGCCGGCATAATGGTAGGTATAATAAGTGCGCTTGTGGCCCTGCCATTGGCCGTGACCCTGCTCGCGGTTTTTCGGATCGAGCAGGAAGGCGAGCGGGACTTCGAAGATGCGTTCGACCTCCGCCGCTCCGGGGCGCAGCGCGAAGCCTTCGCTCAACACGCCCACCACAGGCAGGATCGCATAACCGGAACCGGTTTCGTAGGTGTCGAGAAAACCCGCGACGGTGACGAAGGTGGGTTCGATGCCGGTTTCTTCGTGCGTTTCGCGCAAGGCGGTTTGCACGAGCGAGACGTCGGTGTCGTCGGCACGGCCGCCGGGAAAACTCACCTGGCCTGCATGGCGGGTGAGATGACGGCTGCGTTCGGTGAACAGCACGCGCGGCGTTGTGCCGGAGATGATGGGCATCAGCACGGCGGCCGGTTGAAGTGTGCGTTCCTCCTTCGGACGCATCGACGGATTGAGATCGAAATCGCCGCGCTTGGGGATGAGGGGTAGCGACGGGGCTTCTTTCAACAGCGCCGCGCGCAACGAATCCGTTTCGCCGAGTTCGAGCTCGGCGATCAGATGATGGGGCGGCGTTTCATGGACGTTCATTCGGGCTTGCCGATGGGGAAGAATTTTCCGCCGCTCCAGACGCCCAGGCGTTCGCCGTTTTCTTCGGGCACGGCGATGTCGGCCATCTGATAGAACACCGCGCGTGCGATACGCGCTTCGAGCCCCTTGCGGACATGAACGTAAGGCGCCGGCTCCTGCGTTTCAGGGTCGGTTTCGACGCGGATGGGATTTTCGGCGTTGGCGATCACCTCGTCGCCGACATTGGTGGTGAAGCGCAAGGTTTGATCTTTCCCCTTGCCTTCCACATCCATCAGCACGGCAAGAAATGGTGCATCTTCGACCGTGATGCGCATCTTCTCGACGGGCGTGACGAGAACGTAACCGTCGGGGTCTTTGCGCAGGATCGTCGAAAACAGGCGTACCAGTTCGCGACGGCCGATGGGGCTGCCCTGATGATACCAGGTGCCGTCGCGCGCGATGCGCATGTCGATCTCGCCGCAGTGAGCGGGGTTCCATTTCTCCACCGGCGGCAGCTTGCGGCCCGCGGCTGTCTCCCGCTGCAGGCTTGCCAATCCGAGTGGTAAATCCTGTGTCATCATTTTGCCGAACGTGGCCAAGACCTTGCTTTATGCGCCTCACGGCGTTGTGCGGGTTTCGCGGTTGCGCGCAACCATGCCAGATGCGACATAGCGAACGCCCCCTTATGGTAGGCTTGGGGGTTGGAACCGGCAAGAATAGCGGCCATGAGTGAAACGCTGACATCCGAACCTTTGAAAGGCCCCGCCGTTGCCCAGGCGGAGCGGGCAGCCGATACGTTCAAGCGCGTGCGGGAGGGTATCGGGCGAACGATCTTCGGCCAGCGCGAGGTGATAGATCAATCGCTGATCACGCTTCTGTCCGGCGGTCACGGCTTGCTGATCGGCGTGCCGGGATTGGCCAAGACGCGGCTGGTGGAAGCGTTGGGCGTGGTGCTGGGGCTTGACTGGAAACGCATCCAGTTCACGCCCGACCTTATGCCCGCCGACATCATCGGGTCGGAAGTGTTGGACGATGCCAACGGCACGCGCGCCTTCCGTTTCATTCGTGGGCCAGTGTTCGCGCAGTTGCTGATGGCCGACGAAATCAATCGTGCTTCGCCACGCACCCAATCGGCATTGCTGCAGGCGATGCAGGAACGCCATGTCACGGTGGCGGGCGCGCGCAACGATTTGCCCAAACCGTTTCACGTCATCGCCACGCAGAATCCGCTGGAGCAGGAAGGCACCTACCCGTTGCCGGAAGCGCAGCTCGACCGATTCCTGTTGCAGATCGACGTCGGCTATCCCGACGAAGAGGCCGAACGCAAGATGCTGCTCGCCACGACATTCGGCGACGAAGAAGGCATCTCGACCATTTGCGGGCCGAACGATCTGATGGAAGCGCAGAAGATCGTGCGGCGGATTCCGGTGGGTGAGAAAGTTGTCGATGCGATTTTGAAACTCGTGCGGTCGGCGCGGCCCGGTGAAGGCGCTGCGGGGGATTTGCGCGATTTCATCGCGTGGGGTCCGGGGCCGCGCGCGAGCCAGGCCTTCATGCTGGCGGTGCGGGCGCGCGCGCTGCTCGACGGCCGGTTCGCGCCGAGTGTGGAAGACGTGATCGCGCTGGCGCATCCCGTTCTCAAACATCGCATGGCGCTGAATTTCTCGGCACGCGCGGAAGGCACCACGATCACGGGCGTCATCGACCGCTTATGCCAGAGCCTCTGACGGATCGGGTTTCGCAAGCTTCCATCCTGCGCGGAAAAGCGGAGCGGGCCGCAGGCACCTTGCCGCCGCTGCTCGTTGCGGCCGAACGATTGGCATCCACCGTGGCGCTTGGCGTGCACGGGCGGCGCAAGGCGGGGATGGGCGAGACGTTCTGGCAATTCCGCCGTTACCGCGCGGAAGATCCGGCAAGCGCCATCGACTGGCGGCAATCGGCGAAATCGCAACATCTGTTCGTGCGGGAGCGCGAGTGGGAAGCGGCGGAAGCGATTTGGTTCTGGCGCGACGCATCGGCGGGGATGTGGTTTTCCTCGGACGCGCAAATAGAAACGAAAGTGGAGCGTGCGAGTTTGTTGGCGCTGGCGTTGTCGTCTTTGCTGGTGCGCGGCGGGGAACGCATTGCGTTGCTGGGCGAAGGGCGCTTGCCATCAAGCGGAAGGGCGACCCTCAATAGGATTGGACATTCGTTGGCCGAACAGGTTTCGGACGACGTGTTGCCACCCGATGCGCGGATGACGCGCAACGGGCATTTCGTCTGGCTAAGCGATTTTCTTTCGCCGTTCCCGGAAATTGAGAAAGTTTTGCGGCGGCTGGCGAGCAATGGGTTGCATGCGCATCTCGTTCACATCGTCGATCCGGCGGAAGAGGATTTTCCGTTCACGGGGCGCACGCGGTTCGAGACCGTGGATGGACGAATGAAGGAAATCTTCGGACGCGCGGAAAGCGTGCGCGGAGAATATCGCGCGCGGTTCAAGGCGCATTCGGACAGCATTTCCGATCTGGCGCGGCGGTTGGGCTTTTTTTACCTGACACATCGCACCGATCATCGCCCGGAACTTGCGCTGGTCGCGCTTTATGCGGCGCTGGGCGGGCCGCGCGCATTGCTCGTGCCGGGATGAGACGATGAGCTGGCTCGGCAATATCAGTTTCGGTGCGCCTCTGGTTCTGACGGCATTGGCCGCGCTGCCGGTGATATTCTGGCTATTGCGCGTGACGCCGCCCGTGCCGCGGCGCGTGGTGTTTCCGCCGTTGCGATTGCTGCTGGGACTTTCGGCTACCGAAGAAACCCCTGCGCGCACGCCCTGGTGGCTGTTGCTGTTCCGCTTGTTGATAGCGTCACTTGTTATCGTGGCTCTGGCCGAGCCGATGTTCGGGGAAACAAAAGCCGGGCACGCAAACGGACCGCTGGTGCTGTTTGTCGACAATGACTGGATGGCGGCGCATGACTGGAAAGCGCGCGACGATGCGATGACGGAAGCGTTGCGTGCGGCCTCGCGGGATGGACGGCCAGTCGCCATCGTGGCAACCGCGGATGCGGTGCAAAACATTTCGTTGTTGAATGCGGGACAAGCAGCGCGTTCCGCGCACAGCATGGTGCCGCAGGCCTGGGCGCCCGACCGGATGAAAGCGCTGGCCGCACTTGCGAAGGTGAAATTTGCGTCCCGGCCCGACATTCTTTGGCTGAGCGATGGGATTGATCACAACGATCAGCAGGCGGTGGCAGAGGGATTGGCGAAGCTCGGCAACCTCACAGTGATGGCCGATGGGCCTGCGCAAGGCGCGATGGCGTTGTTGCCGCCGCAAAACGGCACTGACGGATTCATGGTGAAGGGCGAGCGGCTTTCCACCTTGAGCGAACGTTCCGTTGAGATTGAAGCGCTGGGGCAGCATTCCGAAGTGCTGTCGACGGCGCGCATGACCTTCGCGCGCGGCAAAACCGAAAGTTCGGTCAAGCTTCCGCTGCCGCTGGAGATGCGCAACCGGACGGCGCGCATTGTTGTGGCGAATGAAAATTCGGCAGGATCGGTGCAGTTGCTCGATGCAAGCAATCGCAGACGTTCGGTGGGGCTGGTGTCGGCCAGCAGTGCGGAGAACCAGCAGCCGCTGCTTTCGGACGTGTTCTATCTGCAGCGTGCGCTTTCGCCCTATGCCGATCTGACCAAGGGTTCCATCGGCAAGGCATTATCGCGCGGGGTCTCGGTGTTGATGCTGGCCGATATCGGCAAGATCACCGGGGCCGATCACGACAAGGTGGCGAAGTTCGTGGAAGACGGCGGCGTGCTGGTGCGCTTTGCCGGTGCGCGCATGACAGATGGCGCAGACGATCTCGTGCCGGTGCGGTTGCGCGGCGGCGGGCGTTATCTCGATGGCGCGCTCGCCTGGGCCGAGCCGCAGCATCTGGCGCCGTTTCCCGAAGCCAGTCCCTTCAACGGCATTTCCATTCCGGGCGAAGTGACGATCTCGCGGCAGATATTGGCGGAGCCTTCGGTGGAACTGGGACCGCGCACCTGGGCGCGATTGGCGGACGGCACGCCGCTTGTGACGGCGGCGCAACGCGGCAAGGGATGGATCGTGCTGTTTCATGTGACGGCAAGCCCGGCGTGGTCTTCGCTGCCGCTGTCGGGGCTTTACGTCGATATGCTGCGGCGCTTGCTGGAACTGGCGAATGGATCGCGGCCGGCGGCGGTGGGCGCGAATGTTTCCCTGGCGCCGGCGCAAGTGCTTGACGGGTTTGGGCGTTTGCAAAAAGCGCCTGCGGAAGCGTTGCCGTTGCGCGGCAATCAGATCGGAAAGGTGAAACCAACGGCTGCGCATCCGCCCGGCTATTATGGCAGCGAAGGGGCGGAAGTGGCGTTGAATGCGGTGGATGGCGATTTCGTGTTCGATGCGCTCGATCTGCCCGGACAGCATGTTGAATATTATGCGGCGAGCAATGCACTTTCGCTGGGCGCGCCGTTGCTGGCGATTGCGTTCGCGCTGTTGCTGCTCGATGCGTTTGTTTCGCTGTGGTTGCGCGGACTTCTGACGGTGCCGCGCGGGATGTTGGCGCGAGCAGCTCCCGTGTTGCTGCTCTTTATTTTATTGGCACCACAAGCGCGTGCGGACGACGCGTTCGACATGCGGGCGGCACTCGACACGCGGCTGGCTTATGTGAAAACGGGATTGCCGGACGTCGACAATATGAGCCGCGCGGGACTTGTGGGGCTCGACGTGGCGCTGACGCAACGCACGTCTTACGAGCCGCAGGAGCCGATGGGCGTCGATCTGGAGAAAGACGATCTCAGCTTCTTTCCCCTGCTCTACTGGCCGATGGATCCGCGCGAGAAGGATTTGTCGCCCGCGGTGATTTCGAAACTCACCGAATATATGAAGAATGGCGGCACCATTCTGTTCGACACGCGCGACCTGACATTGGGCGCCGTGCGCGGGCCGCAATCGCCGGGCGAACAGACGCTGCGGCGGATCGCGGCGAAGCTCGATCTGCCGCCGCTCGAACCCATTCCGCCGGATCACGTGCTGACGAAGGCGTTTTATCTGTTGCAGAGTTTCCCGGGACGTTGGGACGGCGGCAAGGTCTGGGTGGAGAAACTGCCTCCGGCCGATCCCGATGCGGGGCCGAGCCCTGCGCGCGGCGGCGACGGGGTTTCGCCGGTCATCATCGGCAGCAATGATTGGGCGGCGGCCTGGGCCGTCGATCAGCAGGGGCGTCCGCTGGTGGCGGTGGTGCCGGGCGGCGAGCATCAGCGCGAGCTGGCCTATCGGTTTGGCGTGAACGTGGTGATGTATGCGTTCACCGGCAATTACAAAACCGATCAGGTGCATGTGCCCGCGCTTCTCGAACGGCTTGGGCAATGAGTTACGCGATCGACTTGGCACCGCATGTTCCGATGTGGCTGCTGTGGACGTTCGGCGGGCTTGCCGTTGTCGCGACACTGTATGCATTTCTTCAACGCGCGCGCGGGGCATGGGCGCGGGGAATAGCGTTTGCGATTGTGCTGCTTGCGCTCGCCAATCCGTTGATCGTGCATGAAACGCGCGAGCCGCTTTCCGATGTTGTGGCGCTCGTGGTCGACAAATCGCAGAGCATGGGCGTGAACACGCGCAACGCCGATGCGGCGAAAGCCGCCGATGCCATTCGCAGAGAGCTGAAGGGCGAGAAGAACCTGGAAGTGCGCGAAGCGCAGATCGTGACGCGCACCACGGGCGACGACAACGGCACCGAAGCGTTCGCGGCGATCAATCAGGCGCTGGCCGACGTGCCGCCGGAACGCGTGGCCGGCGCGATTTTGCTGACCGATGGAGAGGTGCACGATGCGCCGTCGCCGAAAAAGGTCGGGCTGCACGCGCCCTTGCAGGCGATCATCGTCGGCAAACGCAATGAGAAGGATCGCAAGCTAACGGTGGTGAGTGCTGCGCGCTACGCGATTGTGGGGCAACCTGCAGTCATCACCGTGCGCGTGGACGATTTCGGATCGGAAGCCAAGGGCGCTGCCACGGTTCATCTGCGCGTGGACGGCGCGGACAAGGGCGTGCGCGAGGTTCCGTTGGGCAAGGACACGCCCATTCCGGTGCTGGTGGCGCATGGCGGCGAGAACGTCGTCGAGATCGAGGCCGCGCCCGGCCCCTCGGAACTGACGCTGGAGAACAATCGCGCGGTCGCCACGATCTCCGGCGTGCGCGACCGGTTGCGCGTGATGCTGGTGTCGGGCGAGCCACATGCGGGCGAGCGGGTGTGGCGCAATCTGCTGAAGGCCGACCCATCCGTCGATCTGGTTCACTTCACCATCCTGCGGCCGCCGGACAAGCAGGATGCGACACCCATCGACGAGCTTTCGCTGATCGCCTTTCCGACGCGGCAATTGTTCGACGAGAAACTTTCGTCGTTCGATCTGGTGATATTCGACCGTTACAGCGAACGCGGGATTCTGCCGCTCGCCTATTACGAGAATCTTGCAAGCTATGTGGAGAACGGCGGCGCATTACTGGTATCAGCCGGGCCGGAATATGCGCAGGACATGAGCATCTACCGCACGCCGCTGGCCGCCGTTCTTCCCGCGCAGCCGACGGGCGAAGTCGTGAGCCAAGGCTACAAGCCGATGGTGACGCAGACGGGACTTGCGCATCCGGTGACGCGCGACCTGCCGGGCGGCAATGTGGGCGACAAGCCGCCGACATGGGGCCGCTGGTTCCGCTTGATCGGCGCGGAAAAAGTTTCGGGCGAAACGGTGATGAGCGGGCCGGGCGACAAGCCGCTTCTGGTGCTCGATCACATCGGCAAGGGACGCGTGGCCGAACTGCTTTCGGACCAGCCGTGGCTCTGGGCACGCGGTTTCGAAGGCGGCGGACCGCAAGCCGAATTGCTGCGGCGGCTGGCACATTGGTTGATGAAAGAGCCGGAGCTTGAAGAAGAGCGGCTTTCGGCCAGCATCGCGGATGGAAAGATCACCATCGAACGCCGTTCGATGGCCGAGAACGTGGCCCCCGTTGATTTGACCATGCCGTCCGGCAAGACGTCGGAATTGACGTTGAAGAAGATCGAGCCCGGAATTTGGCGCGCGACGGCGGACGCGAACGAGTTGGGGCTTTATCGCCTGACCGATCACAAGCTGACGGCGGTGGCGGCGGCCGGGCCGCTCAATCCGAAGGAAGTCGCCGACATGCGCGCCACCGACACCATTCTCGATGCGCCGGCGGAAGCGACCGGCGGATCGGTGCATTGGCTTGCCGATGGATTGCCAAGCGTCCGCCGCGTGGCGCCCGACAGCCGAACCTTCGGCGGCGACTGGATTGGTCTGCGTGCGAACGGCGCCTATCGGGTGACGTCGGTTGAGCAACAGGCTCTGTTGCCGCCATGGCTTGCAGTGATTCTGCTGGTCGGCACCGTCTTGTTCGCCTGGCGGATGGAGGGGCGGTAAGAGCCTTTCCTTGGAACAGGGCACGAATTAACCAATTCTTCACTCTTCCCGCACCCAAAGTGTTAACAAGGCGTTAAAGTCCCTGCACATCACCGGGAGGGGACCGTGCCGAAAAACTATGCGCAATGGGTCGGGATGTTCGTGACGGCGATTGTCGTGCTCGGCACCGATATGGATGTAATCTACGCCATGCCACTTGGCATCGCGGCGGGCGCGCTGGCCGTTTTCTTCGTCACCTTGTCCGAATGGCGGCTCGAACAGCTCGAACGCGTTCCGCTGCTACGCCGCGTCCGGCGGTATCGCCTGTAAGGCGGTTTCCAGTTCCTGGAAGGTCGGCTGAGCCTCGCTCGGCACGCTGCCGCGCCCGATTTCCACCGACACCTGCGCCGCGTTGCCATGCAGATGCGCAACAAGAATATCGCGAATGACGTGATAAAAAAGCGCGTCCTCATCCACGATGGATTTCAGCCGCGTCGCGATCGGCCCCACGATGCCGTAGGCCAGGAACACGCCCATGAACGTACCGACCAGCGCCGAACCGATCATGCGGCCCAGCACTTCCGGCGGCTCCGAGATCGCGCCCATGGTTTTGATCACGCCAAGCACCGCGGCGACGATACCCAGAGCCGGCAAGGCATCGGCCATGCTTTGCAATGCGGTGGCAGGCCCCAGCGCTTCGTGATGGTGTTTTTCAAGCTGCTTTTCCATTGCCGCCTCGACCTGATGCGGGTCTTCGAGACTCATGGTCATCATGCGCAGCGTGTCGCAGATGAAGGCGAGTGCGAAATGATCCTTGGAGATGCGCGGATAGCGTTTGAATATCGATGACTCTTCCGGCTTTTCGATATGCGCTTCCAGCGCGATCAAGCCTTTCGACTTCATCGTTTTGGTGAGCAGATAGAGCAGGCAGAGAAGATCGGTGAAATCGCTGTGCTTCCAGCGCGGGCCGGAGACGATCTTGCCCAATTCGCCGCCGATCTTCTTCACCTGATAGAGCGAACCGCCGATCAGCAGGGCAGCAATGGCAGCGCCGAAAATGGTCAGCATTTCGTGCGGCAATGCTTCCAGCACGACCTCAAGCGAGCCGCCGGACATAAGATAGCCGCCGAACACCGCACCGAACAAAACGACAATGCCGCCGATCTGAAGCATGAAAAAGCCCGCTCTGGCGCGCACCGGTTCGGCACACGCGATGACGGAACACTATTAAGGAAAGGGCTTAAAAACCGATAAAGGCAGTACGAAAGCCGCGTGGCGCCTGGCCCAATTCTTACCGGATGGTTTATCCGGGAAGGCCCAGCGCGCGGGCTTCGCCGAGCTTGCGGATGACGAGCGCGGTCAATTCCTCTGCCACGACATTGGCTATGGCGCCTTCGTCCTCGCCGCTCACCACGCGCTGGATCGCCTCGACATGCAGCCGCACGGTGTCGTTGTCGGGCATGGCGCCGTCCAACGCATCGAAATAGAGGCAAAGCCCATTGGCCATCCGCCCGGCAACGCCGAGGCCAGCCGTTTCGGCCAGCCCGCGGATTTCGTGGGCCTGCGCGAACATCGCGTCCACATGCATCTTCCGCGACGCCTCGTCCAACGCGCGAACATAAGCTTCCACCGCATCGCGCATCACATTGCGGGACGCCACAATGGTCTGTTCGGCGCGCTTGCCGGTTTCGTCGCTCCTGAGGTTGGCGATGAACTGCGCGGCCTGGCTCTTCGGTATCACCGGCGGATAGGCATCGGCCGCGATGACTTCCGCGCCGCTCGGCAAGCGCCTGGCTTTCGGCTTTGGCTGGACGATCGCATTCATCTGAGTTCGACTTCATCGTCGTGGCGGCGAAACGGCCCTTTGAATTCGCGCTTGATGCGGCGCCGTCGATCGGGGCCGAAGAATTCCTCGGCGCGCACGAAAGGCCGCGGCCGCTCGACGATCTCGGCCACGCGGCTGAACAGCCCCTGCACCGTGATCGGCTTGGCGATGATCTCGGTCACGCCGGCATCGCGCGCAGTTTCGATGCGGTGGCGTTCGGTGTGACCGGTCACCATGATGATCGGGATATAGGGATTGGGTGCTTCTTCCGAGCCACGGACCAGTTTGGTGAACTCGATACCGTCCATCGGCGCCATCGAAAGATCGGTGAGCACGAAGTCGGGTTTGTGTTCGCAAAGCTGCTTGAAGGCTTCCGCACCGTCCGCGGCCTCGAACACCTGCTTGATTCCGAGCGCGTTCAGGAGCGTATGCAGCAGCTCTCGCATGTGGGGATTGTCTTCGGCCACGAGAGCCTTGAGATAATCGAACTGCTTCCCCGACATGCGACCCTTCCGCCAGGTTTGTGCCTGCGCCGCGCTTGAAGTGAGCCGGAGAGCCGCCCAAAGATAGCGCGCACCCGCCCCTGCAAACCGCGCGAGAGTAGGAGTTCCATGGTTACCAATCCCTTACGCGAGCGTTCGCTTCGGCAAAATCTGATGCTTGCGACCCGGCTGGCGGCGCAAGCCATCATCGCGCCAGTCGCTTTTGGCGCCCATGCGATGGTGGAGGACGATGAGGGCCGGCTGCTTCTGGTACGCCATACCTATATGCCCGGATGGTTCTTTCCCGGCGGCGGCGTCAATCGCGGCGAGCCCGCGCTGGACGCGGTGAAGCGCGAGTTGAACGAAGAAATCGGGCTTCAGGATTTTGCGTCTTGCGAACTCTTCGGGCTCTACACGCGCAAACATTTCTTCACGACGAATGTCATCGCGCTGTTCCACATCAAAGGCGCGACATTCGATTTCAAACCCAACAGGGAAATCGCCGAAGCGAAATTCTTCGCGGCCGGGGCGCCGCCCGCCGAGGTGGGAGCGGGACCGCGGCGGCGCTTCGCCGAGTTTAAGGGCGAAGCGCCGAAGTCAGGTTATTGGTAATCAGACCGGATCCCAGCCGAATACGCTGGTCGTGGCGCCCAGATCGTGGAAGCTCGGCTTGAGCGCCGGCATGCAATGTTCTGCGATCGTCTGGGGTGTCCAGCCTTCGATCTTGGCCAATCCACGGATGGGCCGGGGCTGACTCATCAGGAAGATTTCATTGCCGCGCGCAACGAAGATCTGGCCCGACACGTCTTTGCACACGGGCGAAGCCAGCGAAACCGCGAGCTGAGCGACCTGATCGGCCCGCATATAGTTCTTCATGCGCTCCACGCGCTTGGCGGATGCTTCGTCCTTTATCGGAATGGTCGCGATCATGCGCGACCAGGCGAACGGTGCGATCACATTGGAGCGGACATTCTTCATCGCGCCTTCCATCGCGACGATACGCGATAGCCCGACAATGCCCATCTTCGCCGCCGCATAGTTTGCCTGTCCGACATTGCCGATCAGGCCCGATGTCGACGTGAACAGAACGAACGAGCCTTCCTCCTGCTCGCGGAAATGATTGATGGCGGCGTGGGTGACGTTGTAGGAGCCGTTCAGATGCACATCGATGACGATATCCCATTCTTCATCGGTCATCTTGTGGAACATCTTGTCCCGAAGGATGCCCGCGGGATTGATGACGGCGTGCAGGCCTTTGTAAGTGTCCATCGCCTGCTCGAACATGCGCGCCACGCCCTGCCGGCTCGACACGCTGTCGGAATTGGAAACGGCCTGGCCGCCTGCCTTGCGGATTTCTTCCGCCACGGCTTCGGCGGGACCGGCCGAACCGGAGTCGCCTCCGGCGGCACTTCCACCCAGATCGTTGACCACCACCTTGGCGCCTTCGCGCGCCGCCAGAAGCGCACATTCCTTGCCGATACCGTTCGCGCCGCCCGTCACCAGAACGACCTTGCCTTCCAGAACGCCCAAGTTTACCTCCATTTCGGTTCTGTCTGCCGCCAGCCTAGCAAGCCGTGCGCGCCCGATAAAAGAGGCGTTTGGACTATGTGGGATATTCGGCCCGAACGGGCGGAAGATGCCGGCGCTATCGAGGCGCTGAACGCCGCCAGTTTCGGGCCCGGCCGGTTTGCAAAATCCGCCTACCGGTTGCGTGACGGCGTGCTGTGCGAAGACACGCTGAGCTTCGTTGCCATTGAAGACGGCATCTTGCGCGGCTCGATTCGCTTCTGGCCTGTCAGCGTGGGCGGCGTACCGACACTTTTGTTAGGACCGCTTGCCGTGCAATCCGATCAGCGCGGCCGCGGCATCGGGATCGCCTTGATGAGCAGGGGCATCGAGGAAGCGAAAAGGCTTGGCCATTCAGCGATCATCCTCGTCGGCGACGCACCCTATTACGCGCGTGTCGGCTTTTCGGCCATCGCACCCGGACGCATTCGCTTTCCCGGACCGGTCAATCCTGCACGCATCCTCGGCCTTGCACTTGCTGACGGTGCACTCGAAAAGTTGACAGGCGACGTTCGCCGCCCGCGCATCGACGATCCCGTCTGCGCCGATAGCACAGCATTGGGCTGATCATGCCGCGCACGGCCACCTGCCCATGCGGCAATCTCAAGATCACTGTCGGCGACACTACGCCGCAAGTTCACGCCTGCTCCTGCCTCGAATGCCAGAAGCGCAGCGGGAGTTCCTTCTCTTACACCGCCTTCTATCCGGATGCCGAAATCGTTGCGATCGACGGCGAACGCAAAAGGTGGACGCGCAATACGCATTCCGGCAATCCGCATGAGGATTTCTTTTGCCCAATTTGCGGCGGCACCGTTTTTGTCCGCATCGGCGCGCTGCCGGGAATCGTGGGCATCAATATCGGTTGTTTCGCGGACCCGAATTTCGCCCATCCGCAAAAGCTCTACTGGTCGTCGCGCCGTCATGGCTGGATCGCTTTGCCTGAGGAGATCGCGACGGAAGAAACCCAGTGACGGCTAGACCGCGAATTCGATTCCCTGCGCCAGCGGGAGCGCGTCGGAATAGTTGATGGTGGCTGTCTGGCGGCGCATGTAAGCCTTCCACGAGTCGGAGCCGCTTTCGCGGCCGCCGCCCGTTTCCTTCTCGCCCCCGAAGGCGCCGCCGATCTCTGCACCCGAGGGACCGATATTCACATTGGCGATACCGCAATCCGAACCCGATGCCGCGAGAAATTTCTCGGCTTCCTGCATGTCTTGGGTGAAAACGCAGGATGAAAGGCCCTGCGGCACGGCATTGTGCTTTGCCAGCGCATCGTCGAATTCGGAATAGCGCATCACATAGAGGATCGGGGCGAAGGTTTCGCGGCAGACGGTGGGCGTCTGATCCGGCATTTCAGCGATGGCGGGACGCGCGTAGAACGCTTTCGGGAAGAGATTTTCGAGCGCGCGGCCGCCGCCCGTGATCTTGCCGCCTTCATCGCGCGCAGAGGCGAGCGCGCGCTCCATATTCTCGAACGCAGCTTTGTCGATCAGCGGACCGACCAGCGTGTTCTTTTCCAGCGGATTGCCGATGGGCAGGCCCGCATAGATGGACTTCAATGACGGCACGAGCTTGTCGTAGAGCGTCTCGTGCACGAAGAGGCGGCGCAGGGTCGTGCAGCGCTGGCCCGCAGTTCCGACGGCGGCGAAGGTTATAGCGCGTTGGGCAAGATCGAGCTTGGCGGACGGCGCCACTATCATGCCGTTGTTGCCGCCGAGTTCGAGGATCGAGCGACCGAAGCGCGCGGCGACGACGGGCGCGAGTTCGCGGCCCATGCGCGTGGAGCCGGTAGCACTGATGACCGGCAGGCGATGATCTTTCGCGAGCAACTCGCCGATGTCGCGCAAGCCCAGCACAATCTGGCTGAGGTTGGCGGGCGCGTCGCCGAAGCGTTTCATCGCGCGCTCGAACAGGGTTTGCGTGGCGAGCGCCGTGAGCGGTGTTTTCTCGGAAGGCTTCCAGACGACACTGTCGCCGCAGACGATGGCGAGAGCGGCGTTCCACGACCATACCGCGACAGGGAAGTTAAACGCCGAAATAATGCCGACCGGCCCCGCGGGATGCCAGGTTTCCATCATGCGATGCCCCGGGCGTTCGCTGGCGATGGTGAGACCGTAAAGTTGACGCGAAAGACCCACCGCGAAATCGCAGATGTCGATCATCTCCTGCACTTCGCCGAGGCCTTCCTGCAAAATCTTTCCGGCTTCGAGAGTGACGAGACTTCCCAATGCCTCCTTGTTGGCGCGCAATTCTTCGCCAAACAAACGGATCAATTCGCCACGACGCGGCGCGGGGACATTGCGCCAGGTGTGAAAGGCTTCGACGCTCCGGGCGATCTTCGCATCTACCGACTTCGCATCATCATAAGACACGCGGCCGATTTCCGCGCCGTCGATCGGTGAATGGACGGCGTGATCGCCCTTCTGCGCGAGACCGAAATGGGAGAGGATTTCGTTGGCTTTCATTGGCGTGGGTCCTATTTCCTGGAGGCGCGCAGTTTGGACAGCGTCGTCGTCGGCGAGATCGCCTCCGGATCGACACTGATGTGGATGAGCGCGGGCTTTTTAGAGTGTTGTGCTTCGTAGAAGGCTTGCGCGAAATCATCTGTCCGCTTCACATGGAAGCCGAGCGCGCCGTAACTGCGGGCGAGCGCGACGAAATCCGGGTTCTTCAAGTCGGTGGCGATGACGTGACCGGGATATTCGCGCTCCTGATGCATACGAATCGTGCCGTAGATGCCGTTGTCGAACACCAGCACGATGATCGCGGCGTCATATTGGACGGCGGTTGCAAGCTCCTGCCCATTCATCAGGAAACAGCCGTCGCCCGCGCAGGAGACGACGGTGCGGTCGGGATGGATGAGCTTTGCGGCGACGGAGGCGGGCACGCCATAGCCCATCGCGCCGCTGGTGGGGCCGAGCAGCGTGGGAAAACCGCGATACAAATAGAAGCGATGCAGCCAGCCCGCATAATTTCCCGCTCCGTTGGCAAGGATGGCGTCTGCCGGGAGGTGCTTGTTGAGCCACGCGAAAATATCGGAAGGATTGACCGCGCCCGGCGCTTCGACCGGTTTGGCCCAAGCTTCGTAATCGGCGCGGGCAGCTTCCGTGGTTTCCCGCCATGGGATGTTGCGTGGCGCGTTCAGCGCGGCGGCTTCTTTCAGAAACGGCGCGACGCCCGAGAGGATCGCAAGATCGGCCTGATAGACACGATTCAGTTCATCGGCGCCGGGGTGAACGTGGACCATGGTCTGGTTTGCGGGGATGCGCGTGTAGCCATCGGTGGTCATTTCGCCCAAACGCGCGCCGATGACGATCAGCAGATCGCTTTCCTTGAGGCGCTTCACCAGTTTCGGATCGGCGCCGATGCCGACGTCGCCGCAATAGTTCTTGTGTGTGTTGTCGAAGCGATCCTTGGCGCGAAACGAGGTGCAAACGGGGAGATCGAAATTTTGCGCGAAGGTTTTTGCGTCTTCGATGGCTTGGGCGTTCCAGCCGGGGCCGCCCAGCATCAACAAGGGTGATTTGGCGCGGGCGAGAAGGCCGGCGAATTTTTCCATATCCTCGCGTGAAGGCGAAGGTTCGCTTTTCACATAGGGTTTCGTTGCGGGCGCGGTGCATTCGCCGAACAGCACATCTTCCGGCAATGACAGCACGACTGGGCCAGGCCTGCCGGAGACGGCGGTGTGAAAGGCGCGCGCCACATATTCGGGAATGCGATCGGGATCGCGGATCTCGGCCGCCCATTTGGCAAGCGGCGCGAACATGGCGCGGAAATCGACTTCCTGAAACGCCTCGCGGTCGAGCATCGACTGATCGGCCTGACCGATGAACAGGATCATCGGCGTCGAATCCTGAAACGCCGTGTGCACGCCGATGGAGGCGTTGGTGGCGCCGGGACCACGCGTGACGAAGCAGATGCCGGGCTTGCCTGTCAGCTTGCCGTAAGCTTCGGCCATATTGGCGGCTCCGCCTTCCTGGCGGCAGGTGACGAGGCGGATCGTGTCGCGCGCACCATAGAGCGCGTCGAGAGCTGCGAGATAACTCTCGCCCGGAACGCAGAAAACGTGATCGGTGCCGTGGACTTTTAGCGCCTCGATGAGAGCTTCGCCGCCGGTGCGTTTTGGCATTTCTGCGTTCTCCCGACTTGCCCCCTCTGCCTCGCTTTGCGAGGCATCTCCCCCGCTTCGCAGGGGAGAATTTATTATAGACCTTTTGCGTAGTAGCGGCCGAAACGGTTGGAAAGGAAATCCGAAAGCTTGGCTTCTTCCTGCCGGACGAAGCCTTTTTGCGGCAGTTTCCCTTCGACCAGGAGATCGGTCATCGCGCAGATGCCGCAAGCGGTCGTCACCTGGATGGCGCTCATCAGGCGGTCGCCGACCGTCTGACTGTAGATTTTCTTGGCGTAACTTTCCTGTGTCAGGCGGCCGTCGATCCAGCCCGAAACGGTGACAAATACCAGCACAACGTCCTGATAAGTGATCGGGATTGCGGTTTCGAGCACGTCCTTGAAGATGTCGCGGCGGGTGCCGAGATGGAGATCTCGCACCAGGAGCTTCACGATATCGCGGTGGCCGGGATAACGCGCGGTTTTGTAGTTGAGGTTTTCGACCTTGCCTTCGAGCGTTTCGCACAGCGTGCCGAGACCGCCGGAAGTGTTGAACGCTTCGTACTCCACGCCGTCGAGCGTGAACTGTTCGAGTTCTTCCAATGCGGGAACTTCGAGACGCACGCCGTCGCGAATGGCTTCGCAGGGGTTGCAATATTCGTTGATCAGGCCATCTGTCGACCAGGTGAGATTGTATTTCAGCGCGTTGTGCGGAAACACCGGCAGCGCACCCACGCGCATCTGCACGTCGCGCAGCTTGTCGAACTTTTTGGCGAGGTCGTAGGCCGCAATGGAAATGAAGCCGGGCGCCAATCCGCATTGCGGGATGAAAGCGGTCGATGCGCCTTCCGCAAGGCGTTTGATGGTGCGGGTGGATTGCACGTCTTCGGTGAGATCGAGGTAATGGGCGCCGGCCCGCTTGGCGCCTTCGGCGATGATAGCCGTGAGCGTGTAGGGCGTCGCCATCAACACGATGTCGTGGCCTTCGACCTCGTGGGCGAAGTCGCGCGCGTCGGCGATTTCAATCTGGCGCAATTCGACGTTGCCCTTCTTCGGCATGCGATCGAGGCTGGCGGCGTCCTTATCCGCCACCGTGACCTGATAATCGCCCGATCCGGCGAGGAATTCGGTGATCGCGACGCCGATCTTGCCGCCGCCCACGAGCATCACTTTTTTCATGGCTTTCTCCTGCCGAACACCAGCTTTCGATAAACGGACGGGGGGCCGGAAAGGAGGCGGCGAAGCGCCGGAAAATGCGGTAGCATCCGGCGAATCGCAGGGAGAACCGGCAGAATGCCGATTCGGGACAAGGACGCCAAATTGCTGGACCTTTTGCGGAGCAACGCGCGGGAACCGGCGGCCTCGCTCGCCCGCAAGCTGGGCATCGCGCGTTCCACCCTGCAGGAGCGTATCGCGCGGCTGGAACGCGAGGGGGTGATCAAAGGCTATACCATCAAACTGTCGGACGAAGCGGCCACCAAAAATCTGCGCGCCGTGGTGATGATCGTGGCCGATGCGCGTCAGGCAGATCGCGTGACGGCGGAGTTGAAGAAGATCCCCGAGGTGCGCTCGCTGGCCGCCGTCTCCGGGGCGCACGACATGATGGCGGTTGTAGAAGCCGATACGGCGGCACGCATGGATGCCGTTCTGGACCGCATCGGCAAGGCGAACGGTGTGGCGCGGACGGTATCGTCCATCGTGCTGTCCGAAAAATTTTCCCGCTAGGTCTGGATCGGCGGCAGCACCACCGTAGGCTTGGTCTTGCGGATGGTAAAACCGGACTTTTCCAGCGCCTTGCGGATTTCTTCGGCGTGGCCGGCATCGCGCGCTTCTATGACCATACCCAGATCGGCGGATTTGGCCGGCATATCGGTCATCATGCGATTGTGGGAGACTTCAAGGATATTGCCGCCGGCCTGCCCGACCAGCGTTGCGATCTTCGCGAGGAGTCCGGGGCGATCTTCGATTTCCACCACGACCGAAAGGATGCGGCCTTCGCGCGCGAGTTCGCGCAAGATCACATTCGACAGCAGGCGCATGTCGATATTGCCGCCAGAAAGGACGATGCCAACCTTGCGTCCTTTGAATATCTTGGGATTGCGCGCAACCGCGGCATAAGCGGCGGCGCCGGCCCCTTCCACCACGGTTTTTTCGATTTCCAGCAGCGTGGCAATGGCGCGTTCGATTTCTTCTTCACGAACGAGAAGGATGTCCTTGACGTTTTGCCGGATGATGTTGCGCGTGATGGTGCCGGGCTCCTTCACCGCAATGCCTTCGGCGATCGTCTGGCCCGCACAAGGCAGGTTCTTTTTCTTGATCGCGTCGAACATCGATGGATACAACTCTGCCTCAACGCCATAGATGCGGATCTTCGGATTGAGCGCTTTCGCAGCGACGGAAATGCCGGAAATCAATCCGCCGCCGCCGATGGGGACCACAAGCGTATCGACCCCGGGCACGTCCCCCAGCAATTCGAGAGCGACAGTGCCCTGCCCCGCGATCACCTTGGGATCGTCGTATGGGTGGATGAAGGCGAGGTCTTCCTCGCGTGCAATCGCCTCCGCGCGCTTGAAGGATTCGGAAAGCGTCGTGCCGTCGAGCAGCACGCGCGCGCCGAAGTCCTTCGTATGCTTGACCTTGTTGAACGGGGTGCCTTCCGGCATGACGATGGTCGCCGGAATGCCAAGGCGGCCAGCATGATAGGCGACCCCTTGTGCATGGTTGCCGGCACTCATCGCGACGACGCCGCGCTTTTTCTGCTTGGGGGAAAGCGACAGCAGCTTGTTCAGCGCGCCGCGCTCCTTGAACGAAGCGGTAAATTGCAGGTTCTCGAATTTCAGATGGATTTCGCAGCCCGCGATCTTGGAAAGCGTGCGCGAATGATGGGTGGGGGTACGTTCGACCGCGCCCTTTATGGCGGCGGCGGCGGCGTGAATGTCTTTGAGGGAAATCAAGGAACCGGCGGCTTTTCTCATGAGGAATGCGTTTTCCGGCTGGTGGCAGCGGACGGATGCGATCCGCCTGCCGAAGGACGATAATTTTGGTACATTTATGCCCCTCTCTTCAATGCCGTTCGACATGCCGCAAGCCCGCTTGCAAGCGAGCCGCCGTTTGTTGATCTTATGCTCAACAAAGACACATTCGTCTGATTGGATGACGCTGCAGATCGTCACACAACGAACATGAAAAACCGCCTCGTTGCCATACTTGGTTTGGCCGCAGTTCTTCTGAGCACCCCCACGGGGTCGCAGGCGGAAGGCGCGAACATCCAGGCGGTCTTATCGGCGGCACCCGCTTATTCTTCTCAAGCTGATCTTCGTGCATTTTACGAAGCACGCGCATTTCAGCCGGCGTGGAAAGATAACGACCGCAAAGTGGCCATGGCGTTTTTGGCAAACGCGGCCAGCGAGGGATTGGCGCCAGATAATTACGTGCCACGGCAAACCGCGTCAGCGGCATATTCCGATATCGCGTTGACCCGGGCCGTTCTGCTGTATGCAAAAGACGTGCGCGCGGGCCGTCTGGCAGCCAATTCCGTTTACGACGACGTCGACCTTCCGCCGCAACCCTTTGACGCGGGCTCCATGTTGGAAGCCGCGTTGAACAAGGGCGAATTAAAACAATTTTTTTCCGATCTTCCGCCGCAGCAGGATGGATACGCCTTCCTTCGGACGGCGCTCGCAAAATATCGGCAGATCAATGCGAAAGGGGGTTGGCGCCCATTGCGCCCGATGAAGGGTGCCGTTGACGACCTCCAGCCCGGCGAGCAAACCGAACTCTGGGAGCGGCTCTCTGCCGAGGATAGCGGCGTCCAGGGCAATAATAGCGATGTGGCGGGCCTCGATGCGGCATTGCGGCGGTTTCAATCCAGAAACGGCCTGGAAGCGGACGGAAAAATCGGACCTCACACGCTAAAGGCATTGAACGTCACCGCTTCTGCGCGGGTATTGCAGATCGAAGCCAATATGGAACGCTGGCGTTGGCTGCCGCACAGGCTGGAGCCGCGTTACATAATGGTGAACACGGCCGATGCTTCTCTGGAGGCCATCGACAACGGCAAAGTGGTGTTGGTTTCGCGGGTCGTGGCCGGCAAGCCGAAGACCCCTACCCCAATCTTTGCCGCTACAATCGTAGCGGTGACTGTCAATCCTCCGTGGAATGTGCCGCAATCCATCGCCAGCAAAGAAATCCTTCCGAAGCTCAAGCGCAATCCGTCTTATCTGGCCAAGGAGCACATGATCCTGCGCAACGGGCCCGCCGGCGATCCGCGCGGCCTTACCATAAATTGGGCGTCTATTTCGCGTTCGCGGTTTCCCTTCCAGATCCAGCAGCTTCCCGGACGGACAAACGCACTTGGACAACTGAAGCTGGAAATGCCCAATCGCTTCGACGTCTATATGCATGACACGCCGGCCAAAACGCTGTTCACGCAAAACGAGCGCTTCTTTAGCCATGGCTGCGTGCGCGTGCAGAAGGTGGGAGCCTTGGCGAAATATGCGCTTACCGGCAACCCGCAAGCCGATGTTGCGCGGCTGATCGCGGGAGACGACAGCACGACAGATCGGCTGCCGCTCGAAAACCCGCTGAAGGTGTATGTTCTTTACTGGACGGCTTTCCAGGACGCCGATGGAAATATCGCATTTCGCGATGACATTTACGATCGCGACCAGCGGCTGATCGCGGCACTCTCCGGACAGCGCGTTGCCGAAGGGCCCACCCCTCCGATCGAATGCAATGCTTAAGCGAGTTGGCGAATGCCACCGCTTCCTATAAAAGTGCCCCGAAAATCCGGATAACCCGTATGCATCCCAAAGTATCGCGGCGTAATTTTATTGCGGCTGGGACAGGATTGGTGGTGGCTGGTGCAACCGGCCCCGCTTTGGCCAACATTTCCTCCGGGCAGCGCAGCCTTGCTTTCGACTGCCTGCACACAGGCGAAAAGCTTAAAGTCGATTACTGGCTTGACGGGAAATACGTCCCCGCTGCCTTGGCCGAGGTGAACAAGGTTCTTCGGGATTTCCGCACGGGCGACGTTCACCCGATAGCACCGGAGCTTTTGGATCTCCTTGCCAAGTTGCATTCTGTGCTCGACAGCCGGTCGTCCTTTGAAGTCATTTCCGGTTACCGGTCGCCGCAGACGAACGCGCTCTTGCATGAGCGCAGCAATGGAGTCGCAAATCGCAGCCTGCACATGCAGGGGATGGCCATCGATATTCGTCTCGCGGATCGTTCGCTAGCCGATCTCCATCTTGCGGCCCTTTCGTTGAAGGGTGGCGGCGTGGGCTACTATCCGCAATCCGATTTCGTGCATGTCGACGTCGGCCGCGTAAGACGTTGGTAGCGCGGCGAATTGCCCTGATCTCTCTCGAACGATAGCGTCAATTCGCCAGCCGCGCCTGACCGATCGTGGCATCGGCAGCAGAGAGAGTTTCTGGCATTCGACCAGCAACGATGCTACTTTCGATATCGGACAAAATGTCGAACAACCATGCCAGAGCTGGGGATAGCTCGTCTTGCAAGCACTGATGCGCTCTTTCACGCGCTGATCCGCACCGCCATCGACGGCATCATGGTGATCGATGAAGAGGCGCGGATCCAGGTCTATAATCCCGCTTGCGAACGTCTTTTCGGTTATACGCGAGCCGAGGTGCTGGGCCGGAATGTCGATATGCTCATGCCCGAGCCGTATCACAGCGAACATGACGGCTATATCGCGCGGTATCTGAAAACGAACATACCGCACATCATCGGCATCGGACGGGAAGTGGTCGGGCGGCGAAAGAACGGCTCGACGTTTCCGATGTATTTGTCGGTCGGCGAAGGAAAGGTCAACGACCAGAGGATTTTCGTGGGCATCGTCAATGACATCTCCGAACAACGCGCTCGCGACAAGCGCATTCAGGAGCTTCAAGGCGAATTGCTGCACGTCACGCGCATGACGGCGATGGGCGAGATGACCTCGGCACTGGCCCATGAAATAAATCAGCCGCTGACAGCCCTGCTCAACTACACGAGCGCCGCGCGGCGCATGGCCAAGAACCTGGGCGAGCCTGCAGCACAATTGGTCGACATTTTGGAACGCGCAGTGGATCAGACCGAGCGGGCCGGCCTGATCATCAGGCGTTTGAGAAACTTCATCGAGAAGCGCGAACCGGATCGGGCGCCGGAAGACGTCAACAAAATCGTTGAGGACGCCATAGCGCTCGGACTTGCCGGTTTTCGCGATACAGGCACGAAATGGATACTCAAATTGCAGCCCGGGCTACCGCAAGTTCTGATCGACAAGGTTCAAATCCAGCAAATCCTCGTGAACCTTATCCGCAACGCCACCGAGGCCATGGGCGGACGCGACAAACGGCAACTAACCATAACCACCGCGCTTGACGGCAACGAAGTTGAAATCGCCGTCGCCGACACCGGCTCCGGTTTGCCCAACGATGTTGTCAGCAGACTGTTTCATCCATTTGTCACCACAAAGGAACGCGGCATGGGGATGGGCTTGAGCATCTGCCGCACGATCGCCGAAGCGCATGGCGGCCGGTTGTGGCTTGCGGCCAATACGCCGCAAGGGGCCACCTTCAAACTAAGTCTGCCCATCGGGAGCGCTATGGAGCGGGGAAAGTGACAAAGAGTCCCACTATCTACGTTGTCGACGACGATCAAGATGTGCGGGATTCGCTCAAAATCCTGCTGGAGTTCTCGCAGTACGCCGTCCAGACATTCGAGTCTGCGGTCAAATTCCTTGCGACGGACCTGCAACAACTGGACGGTTGTCTGATCGTCGATATTCGCATGCCCGACATGGATGGTCTGGAACTTCAGGACGAGTTGCTGAAACGCAAGGTCGAATTGCCCGTGATTGTCGTCACAGGCCATGGTGACGTACCTCTCGCCGTGCGCGCCATGCGAGCCGGCGCAGTGGACTTTCTGGAAAAACCCTTCCGCGAGGAGGCGCTTCTGGAAAGCGTCGAGCGCGCCTTGCAACATACGCCGCGAAAACCGACTGTAAAAAGCGATGAGGGAAATGCGCGGCTTGCGGCACTTACCGACCGCGAACGGGAAGTTCTCGATCTGGTGATCGAAGGGCACACCAACAAGGAAATTGGGCGTATTCTCGATATTTCCCCTCGTACCGTGGACATCCACCGGGCGCATGTCATGGAAAAGATGCAGGCCAGAACGCTTGCCGACCTTGTTCGGATGTCGTTGTCACATCTGTCTTGATTGAAGCGCCAATGTGACGCGCACGGTGCCGAGAGCATCCGTCCTTGCTTCCGTGGAAAATCCGAGATCGCGGCAGAGCGAGAGCATGATTGTGTTCTCCGGCAGGACTTCTCCGAACAACTGTTGAATCCCGCGGCGGCGCGCGAAAGCGATAAGATGATCCATAAGCATGCGCCCCAAGCCATGCCCCTTTAGATCGCTTCGCACCAACACGGCGAACTCCGCACGGATATTGTCCGGATCCGCGGCCAGCCGAACGATGCCCAGGAAGTTCTGCCGGTCGGGGGAAATGAGTGCAAATGCCATTTCGCGGTCGTAATCGATCTGGGTAAAGCGCGCCAACTGCTTTGCAGGAAGCTCGCGCCAGGGCGTGAAAAATCGCAGGCGAATGTCTTCCGGCGAGAGCTTTTCGAACAGCCGTACCATGGCGCTCGCATCTTCAGGCCTCACGGGGCGCAGCAGGCAGGCGCCGAGATCTGGCAAATCCACGGACTTCTCAAGTTCCTTGGGATAGGGGCTGATGGAGAAGGGCCTGCCGCGTGCACTATCCCGAGCTGCCAACCTTATGCGCGCATCGAGCGCCACAACGCCTGTCTCATCCGCAAGAAGCGGATTTATGTCGAGCTCCACAATGTCTTCGTGATCGGCCACGAGCTGGGACAGTTTGACGAGCGTTAAAGCAATAGCGTCGATATCGGCAGCAGGCCGGTCACGATAACCCTGCAATTGCCGGAAAACCCCGGTGCGCTCCATCATGGCGCGCGCCAGGGGAAGGTTGAGCGGCGGCAAAGCCAACGACTTGTCATCGACGATCTCGACCGCAGTACCACCCTGACCGAAGAGAAGCACAGGGCCGAACGTTGGATCGACACTCATTCCGAGGATCAATTCGTGGGCGCGAGGTCGCGTAACCATCTCCTGGACTATGAATCCATCGAGCTTCACGGACGGATGCGAGTTGCGCAGATGCGAATACATATTTTGAGCGGCCGCACGCACGTCCTGCGGCGTTTCAAGACCGAGAACGACCCCGCCGACGTCGGACTTGTGGACGATGTCCCGCGACTGGATTTTCAATGCGACAGGCGAGCCGAATTGCCTAGCTATATCTCCCGCTTCATCCGCGTTCGATGCGGCGGCCACGCGCGGCGCCGGAATCATGTAACAATCCAGTAGCGCGGCGAGTTGTAACGGATTGAGCCAGGCACCCCCTACTTGCCGGGCATCGGCAATGATGGCTTTGGCGCGCTTCACATCGGGGGCGAAGTCCGCGGGCAATGATGGCGGCACTTCACGCAGCGCCTCTTGCGCACGCTGATAACGGATCAGGTGCATATAGCCGCGGACAGCCTGGTCGGGCGTGTCATAGGCCGGCAGATGCGCGGCATTGAAATGCGCCCGGGCCTCTTGCGCGGTTTTCGTTCCAAGCCAAGCCGTCAGAACCGGACGCTTTGCCTGCCCGACAGCCGAGGCGACTGCTTGAGCCGCGTCGAGGCTGGATGTCACCGCCGTTGGGCAGTTCAGCGCCAATATGCAATCGATCTCCGGAGCCTCAAGAAGAATGTGCAATGCATCCTTGTATCTTTGCGGCGGAGCATCGCCGATGATGTCTATGGGGTTGGAGTGAGACCAGGTATCGGGCAAGACGCCGTTTAGCGAGGCAACCGTGGCCGCAGAGAGTTCGGCCAATTTTCCCTCTCCGTCGAGAAGCGCATCGGTGGCGAGCACGCCAATTCCACCGCCATTGGTCAGGATGGCGAGCCGGTCGCCGATATTGCCTTTCAATGTGGCGAGGCTTTCCAAAGCATCGAATACTTCTTCGAGCGTCATAACACGCAGGATCCCCGCCCGGCGCAGCGCAGCGTCATAGACGGCATCGGCCCCGGCAAGCGCGCCGGTGTGCGAAAGAGCTGCCTTGGCGGCTTCTTTGTGGCGTCCCGCTTTGATCGCAATCACTGGCTTGATGCGCGCTGCCGCGCGCGCCGCACTCATGAATTTGCGCGCATGCGTGATCGCTTCGATATAAAGGACGATCGAATGCGTGTTGGGATCGCTCGCGAGATAATCCAGCATGTCGCCGAAATCGACATCCGCCATATCGCCCAGCGACACCAAATGAGAAAAGCCTACGCCGCGCGCGGACGCCCAATCGAGCACCGTCGTCAAAATCGCGCCGGATTGGGCCACCAGGGCGATGCCGCCCGGTAGCGCATTCATCTGCGCAAACGACGCGTTGAGCCCCGCCCCCGTCGACAGGACGCCGAGACAATTGGGGCCGACGATGCGTAGAAGGTGCGGTCGCGCCGCATCGAGCATCGCCTGGTGCAGCCGTTTGCCGTCAGGCGTATCGCCAAATCCTGCCGTGACGATGATGACTCCTTTTGTACCGCGAGCGCCCAGTTGGGCAATCAGAGACGGCACGACGTCCGGGGGCGTGCAAATCACCGCGAGGTCGGGGGATTCGGGCAACGAAGCCACGTCGGGATAGGTCTCGACTCCGGCAACATTCGGATGGCTGGGATTGACCAATCTGATTGTGCCCTGAAAACCGCCATGAAGCAGGTTCTCCGCAACAAGCCTGCCGATGGATCGCTCCCGCGCGCTTGCGCCGACCAAAGCCACGGTGCGGGGATGAAAAACGGACCCAAGGTTTCGAATCGACATCGGAAACTCCGCGGCTGAAAACTTTGTGAAGGTCTCAGCGTACCCCCATGTTGAGGGAGATCAATGATCTGTCTGGACAAGAAAAATACGTTAAGCGGGCAGTTTCCCACAAAAGACCGACCGTGTCCCAGCATGGCAAACCACTTCAGGAGCGGCCTTATGTCGGCGTGATCGATGACGACGAAGCCGTACTAGACTCCATCCGCATCCTTTTGGAGTCGCATAATCTGAAGGTGGCCGTCTTCAATTCCGCCGAAGCCGCTTTGCAGTCACCGCTTCTTGGCCAATGTCATTGTCTCATCGTCGACATGGAATTGTTGGGAATGAGCGGCCTCCAATTCGTGGAGACGATCCGCAAGAGCGGCGACAAGACACCGGCAATCCTCATGGCGGCCAACCCTCATTTCCCCGAACCCGATCGCATCCGGAAAAGCAACATATTGGCATTCCTAGTAAAACCCGTGCCGCAAAACGAACTGCTGGCATGGATCCGGCATTCCCTGCACGCCTGACGCGCCATAGGTGGTTTCACCTACGTAAATTTGCCTAGGCAATCGTGCGGATTTCGCAAGCAGATGGCTTTGGGCAACCTGTCCCCGTCACTGAATCCGATGGGGCTTCAAATGTCACTGGCACTGCAAGCAACCGCCCAATCCTCCCACAGTCACGATTTCGAATACGAACCTTCTACTTCGCAGATAGACATTCCGCCGCTGAACGCCATCGGCAGCGTGGCCCATTTTGAGGCCAATGAGACGATTTTCGCTGAAGGCGACGATGCAAACTACGTTTACAAAATCAGAAGCGGTGCTGTGCGCCTTTGCAAATTGCTGGCAGACGGACGCCGCCAGATCATCGACTTCTCTCTCCCAGGCGATCATTTCGGGTTCGAACTGGGCGACGAACACACGATCACGGCAGAAGCGCTGGGTCCGGTGGTGGTGCTCAAATGTGCGAGAACCCGGCTGGCACGGCTCGAGCGGGAGCAGAAGGATGTCGGCCAGTCTCTCATCCACATGCTACGCCGCGATCTTTGGGCGGCGCAGAACCATCTGCTGATGCTGGGCCGGCAAACCGCGAAAGAACGCGTCGCGTCGTTTCTGCTGCTCATGTCCGAAAGATGCAACGCCGATGTCGGCGAAACGCTGGGTATTCCCATGAGCCGGCAGGATATCGCCGACTACCTTGGGCTGACGATCGAAACGGTCTGCCGCGCGCTCAGCGATCTGAAACGGGATTGCATCATATCCATTCCCGGCAGGCACCAAATCGTCATTCGGAACTCTGCCGTTCTGGAATCGATGGCGTTGGGCGAGGAGTGAAGAAATGAGCATCGCAAAGATCGTTGCCCCCGTAACGGGAAGCAAGCGCGATTCAATCGTTCTGGCGACGGCGTTGGCGGCCGCCAGGCCGTTCAATGCCCACGTCGTCGCATTGTTTGTGCGCCCCGATCCCTGGATGGTAGTGCCCTATTCCGGCGTTCCCCTTTCCGCATCGCTGACGCAGAGTTTGATCGACGAAGCGTCCGCGATTGCGGACCAGGCAAGCAAGCGGGCCCGCCTTGCCCTTCAGGTTGAAGCGGAAAAAAACGGGGCCCAGGTGTTGGCGGCGCCGCAGCGGCTGTCGCAACCGTCGTGCTCATTTCGCGAAACGCACGGGTCGCTCCCCCATCTGGTGGCGGAAGCCGCAAGATTGGCGGACCTTGTGGTGCTCGGCCCTCAGTCGGAAACCAACGGCGATGGCATCAATGATGCGTTTCTGGAAACGCTAACGAAAACGGACCGCCCGGTGATGATCGCAGAACGCGCGCCGGCCCGCATGGTCTGCAACGTCGCCATTGCCTGGGACGGCAGCACTGCTGCCTGTCACGCCGTTACCGCCGCACTGCCTTATCTCAAGCGCGCTGAGAAGATCGACGTTCTTACCGTCTATAAAAGCGGCGAGCCGCGGCATTCGACGAAAGAGCTTTCGGAATACCTCGCCTTGCATGGGCTTTCCTGCACCGAACACCATATCCGTTCCGATAAAGGCCTTGTCGCCCGCGAACTCATGGATCATGCCCTGCAATGCAATACCGACCTGCTTGTAATGGGCGGTTATGGGCACAGTCATCTCCGGGAATTCCTGTTTGGCGGTGTCACCGAGGATGTTCGGTGGCATGCATCGGTGCCCGTTGTGATGATGCACTGAGGGAGTACAAGGCAATGGCCCATCTCTTCAGAATCTGGCTTCAGCTCGCGCGAGCTCCGGGTTTTCCGGAAGGAAGCGCCAAGCACGGCTATGTATTTACCGCCCCGCTCGATGAATCGGGGTATATCGATGCGGAAGCATGGCGTTCGCTCAAGGACAAGTGCAGCGTTACGCGCTTCTGGGGCGATGAACCCCTCCAGCACGGTTTGCTTCGGCATGTCGGCCAAGGCTGGCGATTCGATTACGAGAAGTCTTCAACAGAAGACGATGAGCCGTTCTTCAAGCTGGATCGACACGAATTGAAGGCCGGCAACTATGTCTCCGTAACGGAGCCCGACCATACGCAGTGGCCTTTCCGTATTATGAGTGTCGAACGACTGCGCGACACGGAGCAGGTGCCATGAACCATCATGCCCATGCCGTGGTCTGGATCGATCACCGAATGGCAAAGATCTTCGAATTCAACAAAGAAGATGTTGAATTGGAAGTCGTCCGTCACGAGAGCGCCACGCATCAAATTCATCACAAAGCGGGTTCGGTTGGTTCGGGACATAGCGCCGAAGACGAGGATTACTTGCGCGAGGTGGCCAAAGCACTTTCATCGGCCGCGGAGATTCTGATTCTCGGTCCAAGCCATGTGAAGTGGCAGTTACGCTCCTATTTGAATCTGCACAAACCGCGCATTTCCGAGCGGATCATGGCGGTAGTGGATGAGGACCATCCATCCGACGGGCAGATCGTGGATCATGCGCGCAAATACTTCTCACGAATCGATCGTATGACCCCGCAGAAACTGATCCAACCTCGATGAGCGCTTCCCGGTACTCTCACAAATTGCAGCTTGAAACGGTCGTCGTGATTTGTGGTGCAATTATCGGGCTGTTGTTATTCTATGAGTTCTTCTCTTCTTCCTTGAGACACCAGGGCTTCGAGACCTACTGGCGGCTTATCCAAAGACTTCCATAGTTGTATTGTGCATCTCCAAACGGAAGCCATGCGATGAAACTGACATTCCTGGGTGCAGTGGGAACAGTCACCGGCTCAAAATATCTTGTCGAACATGGCAGCCGCCGCATTCTTGTCGATTGCGGGCTGTTTCAGGGATACAAGCAGCTCCGATTGCGGAACTGGGCGCCGCTGCCTATTTCGCCACAGGCGATAGATGCGGTGCTTCTTACTCATGCACATATCGACCATTCTGGCTATCTGCCACTGCTGGTGAAGCATGGGTTCAAGGGCCCGATCTACGCAACCGATGCCACCAACGATCTATGCGAAATATTGCTTCCCGATAGCGGCCATCTTCAGGAGCAGGATGCTCTATTCGCCAATCGCCATCACTTTTCCAAGCACAAGCCGGCCCTTCCTCTTTACACGGAGAAGGATGCCTATGATTGCCTGAAGCAATTCCGTTCCGTATCCTTCGGCAAAACACTTGATATCTTCGGTGTGAATGTTCGTTATCTCCGCGCGGGTCATATTTTGGGTGCAGCGATGATCGAAATGGCCGCTGACACCAAGATCGTGTTCTCGGGAGATGTGGGACGGCCGAACGATATCGCGATGTTGCCCCCGGAGATGTTGCCGGAAACAGACTTTCTCGTCGTGGAATCGACTTATGGCAACCGCACACATAATGGGCTCGACGCAGAAGACGCATTGGCCGACGCCATAAACGAGACGGCCCGACGGGGCGGCACAGTCGTCATCCCTGCCTTTGCCGTGGGCCGCACGCAAACATTGCTCCTTCATCTTTCACGCCTGCTCAAAGCCCGGCGCATCCCCGCCCTTCCAATATTTCTCGATAGCCCCATGGCGATCAATGCGAGCGATATCTTCTGCCGTCATCCGAAAGATCACAAAATAAGCGCCGCGGAAACCCGCGAGGCATTCTCCGTAGCGCGCTATGTGCGAACGGCCGAAGAGTCCAAAACGCTCGACAGTATGGTGGTGCCCAAAGTGATCATTTCTGCCAGCGGAATGGCAACGGGCGGACGGGTATTGCATCATTTGAAATCCTACGCGCCCGATCATCGCAGCCTCATTCTGTTTACCGGTTTTCAGTCGGGCGGCACACGCGGCGCCACGATGGTTGCGGGCGGCAAGACCGTGAAAATTCATGGCGACTACTTTCCAGTCCGAGCCGAAGTTCGCAATCTCGATATGTTGTCTGCTCATGCCGATGCAAACGAAATCGTTGCGTGGTTGAAGAAGACACTCAAACAGCCTGGAACGACCTTCATCACGCACGGCGAACCCGACGCGGCGGATACGCTACGGCGGCGCATCTCGGAAGAGCTCGGCTGGTCCTGCATCGTTCCGGAGTACCGCGAGACGGTTTCCTTGCAATGACGCCGGGAGAGCCATCGACAGACATTCGGCATTTGCGGCCCAAACGGTTGGGCATAGAAACGCTAAACGAAGCGCATGTATTCTTGCGTCGCGACAGCCCGATCAGCCGGGCGGAAGGGTTTTCGGCACATTCGCGCGTTCTCGTGTCCGCAAACGGCCACGCCATGGTCGCAACGCTGTATCACCTGACAGGCGATATGCTGAGCACCGACGAAATCGGCCTTTCTGAGCAGGCGTGGCGGCAGTTGAAGCTCGACAAGGACGATACCATCCAGATCGAACATGCTCCTCCAGTCGACTCCCTGCGTTACCTTCGCAGCAAGGTGTACGGACATGAACTTGCGCCGCACGCTTTCGATGCAATTCTGGGCGATATTGCTCACGGCGAATATTCGAATATCCATCTTGCCGCCTTCATTACCGCCTGTGCCGCCCGCCCGCTAAAGCTTGGGGAAATCCACAGTCTCACGGAAGCGATGATAAAAGTCGGCGACAGGCTGCAATGGCCCACGACGCCCATCGCCGACAAGCATTCCATCGGCGGCCTTCCGGGAAATCGCACCACGCCGATTGTCGTTTCTACCCTGGCGGCGTGTGGCATCACAATTCCCAAAACCTCGTCGCGCGCGATCACATCGCCCGCGGGGACTGCGGATATGATGGAAACGCTGACCAAAGTGACGCTGGACGTCAAAGCCATGCGCCATGTCGTCGAGCAGGAGGGCGGTTGCATCGTCTGGGGCGGTGCCGTGCGACTCAGTCCAACCGACGACATTCTGATACGGATCGAGCGCGTTCTCGATCTGGACGCCGAAGGCCAACTGGTAGCTTCCATCCTGTCCAAAAAGATCGCAGCAGGAGCAACCCACCTGGTGCTCGATATTCCGGTTGGACCAACGGCAAAAGTTCGAAGCCACGAGGCAGCCGACGCGTTGACACGAACATTGCTAAATGTCGCGAGTTCTTTCGGTCTAAAGGCGCGCGCCGTTCTTACGGACGGACTGCAACCGGTGGGACGGGGCATCGGCCCGTCATTGGAAGCGCGCGATGTTCTTGCGGTACTCCAAGGCAAGCCAACAGCGCCCACCGATCTTCAGGATCACGCATTGCTTCTGGCTGGAAACCTGCTTGAGCTTGCGGGCGCGGCTCCGGATGGCAAAGGCAAGGCGCTGGCCAAAAGCACTCTGGAAAGCGGCAGGGCCTGGAGCAAATTCCAACGCATTTGCGAGGCGCAAGGCGGTATGCGCGAGCCTCCGGCCGCCCAACATCGCCAGCCGGTTCTCGCCGGCAACGCCGGCATCGTCGATCGCATCGACAACCGAAGGCTGGCCCAAATTGCGAAGCTGGCGGGCGCCCCGGAAGACAAGGCCGCCGGCCTCGATATCCACGTTCGAATTGGTGAGCGCGTAATGGAAGACCAGCCTCTTTATACCATCCATGCACAATCGGCGAGCGAATTGGAATACGCGCTGGAATTTGCGAAATGCGGGACCGATATCATCGGCGTCGAACGCGCATGAGTACGACGATCATTGCCAACCTGCCCGACAACGACCCCTTGGGGACATCGCTTGGGCGGTTACTTTCTGTCCCGGCCATCAATCTTGATGTGCACCGTTTCCCCGATGGGGAAACTCTCATCCAATATCCCCGGCCAGTGGCCGGATGCGATGTCGTTCTATGCTGTACGTTGGATCGGCCGAACGAGAAGTTCCTGCCTTTGCTGTTCGCCGCAGAAACGGCGCGCGAGTTGGGCGCGAGAAGCATAGGTCTGGTCGCACCCTATCTTTGCTATATGCGGCAAGATACGCGTTTTCATCCGGGTGAAGCTGTCAGCGCAAAGATTTTTGCCGCTCAACTATCCAAGGCAATCGACTGGTTGGTGACAGTCGATCCGCATCTTCACCGGCTGGCCTCCCTCGCCGAGATATTTTCCGTTCCTGTCAAAACGGTCCATGCAGATGCGGAGCTTGCGGCGTGGATTGCCCGCGAAGTACACCATCCGCTGTTGATCGGGCCGGACGCCGAAAGTGCTCAATGGGTCAACCGGGTCGCCGATCTGGTGGGTTGCCCTGCTGTTGTTCTGACAAAGCAACGCGCGGGAGACCGCGAGGTAAGCGTATCAACGCCCGACTTGGGCCTTCTGGCATCGCGCAATCCGATCATATTGGACGACATCATATCGACCGGCGAAACAATGAGGGAAATTGTTGCAAAGCTGAAAAGGCTTCGCAGGCTGGTGCCCACCTGCCTTGGTGTGCATGCCATATTTGCTGACAATGCTTATAGCGAATTGGCTTCGACAGGAGCCAATATTGTTACCGCCAATACCATCGCACATCCGACCAATCGGATCGACGTGTCGCCGCTTGTTGCCGCAGCCGTTTCGGAGCAATTGCTCTGCCCTTCTCCGTAGGCGGCGCTGAAGCTCAATGGGCGAGGAATATCGGAAGTGAAGGCTCGTCTATGACATAGGCTGTCGTCCCACCAAAGATGGATTCCCGCAGCGGGCTGTGCCCATATCCACCCATCACAAGCAAATCGGCTTTGCTGTCACTTGCCGCCTCCATCAGCTCTTCGCCTATGGAACGCGAGCCTTTGTCGATGATGCGCTTGGAGGCGTGGATTCCCGACAAGGTCAGATAGTCGCGTAGATCGTTGAAAATCTCCGATTGGGCAAGATAGGAACGACTGACCGAAATCATTTCGACGCTCTCGGCGGCAGATATCAACGGAATGGCCGCACATATCGCGCGCGCCGTGGCGTGTCCGCCATCCCAGCCGATAACCACTTTACGAAACGGAGCCGTTACCTTCCTCGGCGTGATAAGCACCGGACGCCTTGCGTTCATCAACGCTTCAGTGAATCCGGCCGACGTCTGAAAGTCCTCGGGCTCGCCAAGGGGTCCGTAGACCAACAGATCGGCGAACTTCGCCGCGCGCGCCACGCACTCAAACACAAACCCCTCCGATTCGCGGAATGAGGCGGTGACTTCGCGCCTATCCTTCGCTCGATCTACGATGGAGGCTTTCGCCTCGATCGCCGCCATCGTGAAGTGACGATGAGCCGTGCGCGACGTTTCGTCCGCAATCTGCTTTGTGGATCTGGAGATATCCGCAATCAAATCCGGCAACAAGGGAAAGCCCACAACAGGCGTAACGAAACGGACGTCCGGTCTTACGAATTGCGCGAAAACGTGCGCGTTGGAATATTTGGCGATTGAGAAAGCCGTCGTCAACGCAATTTCATCGCGATCGCTTCCGTTAAGCGGAACCAATATCTGATTAAATGCCATGGCGGCTCTCTTATCCTCGTTCAACCGAAACATAGCGATTGAACGCCGGAAGGAATTTGATTTGCGTCAATGGCTTGGCCAATGCCGGATTGACTCAAATCAAGAGAGATGGAGGGGCGCGCCCTAAACTTCAACGGCTTCATTTAACGCGATGTTTTGATGAAAGGCACCCATGTCTGTAACCACAATCGCCCGCAATCATTTGGGCGCGGCGCTCGCTGAAGCAAAATCGGAAAGTCTCGACACAGACGCCCTTTGCCGGGCAATGCTGGCACTGATCGTGTCGAAGTATCTGGAGTACCGCTCGGTGCGGGACGTGCAATCCGAACTGCGCTTTGTCGCCGACAATTGCGACCCCGAGCAAGATTTCGAGTTTATGCGACCCTAGCGCCGGGGCGCCGGTTCAATGGGCAAGAAGGACCGGCAGGCTTGCGTTCGCAAGCATACTTTGCGTCGCGCCCCCGAGAACGAACTCGCGCACCCTTGAATGCCCGAACGCGCCCATCACCAGGATGTCGGCATGAGTATTCTGGGCGTAACCTCGAAAGGCGTCTCCAATGCTTCGGCCCGCGATATCGACTTCGTCGTACACGAAAGAGACTTTGTGTTCCGAGAGGTGACGCTGCAGGTCCTCGATCGTCTTGCCGGCCGTATCTTCCTTTTCGTTGACGACGGTGAATATCCGGACCTTGCCGGCTTTCGAAAGAAGCGGAAGCGAAGCACGCAGCGCTCTTGATGCCGCCAGAGTGAAATCCCAGGCAACAGCAACCGTATCGAGTCTGAGATAGTCTCGTTCATCCGGCAAAAGGAGCACGGGCGACCCCGAACCGAAAATAATTGCTTCCGCGAACCGGCGATCGAACCCCCATGCGGTGGGAAGAACGGTGAGGTCGTGCAACTTTGCGCGCTCGACTATCGGCGAAGCAGACGGAAAAATCATCGTCGCTTCATGAACCAAATTCGTGCTTACGAATGTTCGCAAGGCCTCCGCCTTTATGTGCTCCACGGCCTTTCGCGAATTCTCGCGACTTTGCGCCAGCGCCTCTGCAATCAATCCCGAAACGTTCGCCAGCCCTATACCGAACGACGATGGCCATGCGGAACGATGAGGATCCAAATCGAGCAGGGCAGCCGTCAGACTCGCGCCGAATTGCTTTGCCAGATCGAACGTTGCGCGGACCGGGCCCGGAGACACCGGATCTGGGTAGGCCAATACGGGTAACAAAACATCCCGGTAAGACATTCTCATTCCCGGTTTGGTTACCTTTCCAGCATAGCACCCCGCGTTTGAAGCGACTTGATGCGGATCAATTCAATGCGCTGGTTCGTGAGGCTCGCTGCTTTGAATCAGCCGCTTCACATAGCTGTTTTCGCTGGTCTCCAATCTGCCTATTTCGCCATACCAGGCTATTTTTCCTTCTTGGAGAACCGCTACGCGACTGGCGATTTTTCGCACACACGCCAGATTGTTGGTGATCGCCAGCGTGGTCGCCTGGAGTTCGCCGGAGGTTTTGACCACGAAATCGTCCACCACTGCAGCCATGATCGGATCGAGGCCATCGGTCGGCCCGTCAAGCAGGAGCGAAGTGGGGCTTGCCGCTATGGCTCGCGCAAGAGCGACACGTTTTTGCATGCCACCGGAAAGTTCGGCGGGCATCAGATCGGCAACGTCCGCTCCCAATCCGACTTTTGCGAGTTTCTCCAGAGCTACCGCTCTTGCCTCGGCG
>DASZYI010000139.1:0-13110 GCA_035545475.1 Rhizomicrobium sp. | reverse complement strand
GCTCACCTGCATCCCGCCCAGAAGTTCGAGCGCAAGCCCCGTCGCGGTGACGATGATGTCGGCCTCCAGCTCCTTGCCGGATTTCAGCTTGATGCCTTTTGGCGTGAACGTCTCGATATGGTCGGTGACGACCGATGCCTTGCCGCTCTTGATCGATTGAAACAGGTCGCTGTCCGGCACCAGGCACACACGCTGGTCCCACGGATTGTAGCTCGGCGTGAAATGCGTCTTCACGTCGTAATCCGGGCCCAATTCCTGGCGCACCATCTTGATCAGGTTGTGCTTCACCTGCTGCGGCCGAGACCGCGCCAGCTTGAAGAAGAACATCCCCATCAGCACCATGCGCCAGCGCGCGATGCCGTAAGCCAGTTTGGCGGGCAGGTTGCGGCGCAGCCAGTTGGCAAAGGCGTCTTCGCCGGGGCGCGAAACCACATAGGTCGGCGAACGCTGCAGCATGGTCACATGCGCGGCATCCTTCGCCATTTCGGGCACCAGCGTCACCGCCGTCGCCCCGCTGCCGATGATCACCACGCGCTTGTTCTTGTAATCGAGATCTTCCGGCCATTTCTGCGGATGAACGATTTGGCCCTGAAAGCTGTCTCTGCCCGCGAATTCCGGCGTGTAACCGCCCGCATAAGAGTAGTAGCCGCTGCACATGAAAAGGAAATTGCAGGTGAATCGCACCACGCGCTTCTCCGGCCCGACTTCCGCTTCCACCGTCCAGCGGGATTCCGGCGTGGACCAGTTGGCGCGTTTGACCATGTGCTGAAAACGGATGTGCCTGTCGATGCCGTTGTCGCTCGCCGTCTCGCGCACATATTTGCGGATCGAAGGGCCGTCGGCGATCGCTTTGGCTTCGCGCCAGGGTTTGAACGAATAGCCCAGCGTGTACATGTCGGAATCCGACCGGATGCCGGGATAGCGGAACAGGTCCCACGTGCCGCCGATGGCGTCGCGGCCTTCCAAGATCGCATAGGATTTCTGCGGGCAATTGGCCTTCAGATGATAGGCAGCCCCGATGCCCGAAAGCCCGGCCCCCACGATGATGACGTCGAAATGTTCCATCGGTCGAATCCGCCCGTTTCTGGGGCCTCCCATACAGGCCCCGGGTTAAAATGACAATATGTCAGTCCGGGCCAGCCCCAGGTTCCGGCGGCCCAGCAGAAGCATGGCCGTACCCGCACATATAAAGAGTGCGCTGCTGGCATAGAGCACCAGGTCGTAACTGCCGGTTTTGTCGAAAGTGTAGCCGTAGAGAATGCCGCCCACGCCCAGCGAGGCGCTGATGCAGACCATCAGCACCGAGAAGATCCGCGAATAAAGACCCAGCGGAAAAAACCGCGCCACGAAGAAGGCCACCTGATCGCCCTCCGCCCCTTGCGCCACGCCCAGCAGAACAATCCCGAATGCCGTCATCGCAAGGCTTGGCTGCGGCCCCGCCAACAGAAGAATGCCGATGGCCGGCAACACAAGCGTGGCGAAGGCCACGCCCGGCGGCCAGAACCTGTCGAGCAGCACGCCCGCGCCCAACCGGCTCGCCACCACAGAGATGCCGAACACCGATGCCATCAACGCAGCGCTTTGCCCGTCGATCCCCTTGTCGGTGAGCAGAGGCTGCAATTGCAGCGCCATTCCGCCAATCGGAATGTTCGCCGCAAAGGCCGAAACGACAAGCAGCCAGAACCGCGCATCGCGAAATACCGGGCGTAGAGACAATGCGGCGTCGGCCGTGGGTGCGCGCGTCGTTTGCCGCACGGACGATTTCTCGAACAGAAACGCCGCGATGACCGGCAATCCGATCCCGCATGTGACGGCCGCCAGAAAGCCATAGCCCGCGCGCCAGCCCCAATGCGCAATGACATATTGCAGGGCAGGTGCGGTGAAGATCGTCACCAGCGAAACCCCGCTCATGGTGATGCCGATCATCAGCCCGCGATTGCGTTCGAACCAGCCGACAACGACTTTCGTGAAGGTCATCGCACCGACCGCGGGCCCGGCGACGGAAAGAAACAGCGTGATGAGATAATAGTTCCAGATCCACGACGTCATCGAAGCAAGCGCCAGATATCCCGCCAGCATCACGCCGACGCCTGCAAACGCCACGCGCCGCGCGCCGTAGCGATCCACCAGCATACCCATGAACGGTGCGGTCAGCGCCGAGGTGAATCCCACCGCCGATGCCGCCGCGATGGCGCTGCGCGTCCAGCCGAACTCGGCATAAAGCGGCTTGATGAAGAAGGTGATCGAAGCCACGAACAGCCCCACCCCCGTCCCCATCCCGATGCACGAGGCAAAAGCGGCGGACAGGCGCGCGCCCGAAGAAGAAGCATTGGAGGGCACGGCGATCCCGCTTGCGGTTCAGATGGTTAGATTTCGAATGATTTCCGCCCCGCGCCCGCCTGTCAACCGCCGCGCCTCGCGCAACAAAATTTTTCGGGCACGCGTCTATAAAACCGGCCACGCTCGCTCGTCGGAATAGGTGAGCCTTCGAGGGCTCACACCTCGAAACCGGGATCGGCGGGGGATGGTCGATAGGTCGGACAATCATCGTGAGGGCGCGAGCGCACGTGCAACGGGCGCCGAAATGACCGCGTCCGAAGTCGATCTGTGGTTCGCCCGCGAAGTCCTGCCGCTGGAGTCTGTCTTGATGCAGTTCCTGCAGCACAATTGGCGCAACGCGAGCGACATCTCCGACCTCCGTCAGGAAGTCTATGTCCGCGTCTATGAAGCAGCGCTCGAACGCATCCCCGATCGCCCGAAGCAATTCGTTTTCGCCACCGCGCGCAACCTGCTGATCGATCGCGTGCGCCAGGGCAATGTCGTGCCCATCGAAGCGGCGTCCGATCTCGAAGCCCTCGAAGTCGCCGCCGACGCGCCCGGCCCCGAACACATCGCGATTGCGCGCGACGATCTTCGCCATCTGCAATCTGCCATCGACCGCCTGCCGCCGCGCGCGCGCGAAGTGATCCTGCTGCGCCGCATCCACGGCCTGTCGCGCAACGAGATCGCCCAACGCATGGGCGTGGCCGAAGGAACCGTTTCGCAACATCTCGCCTATGCGCTGCGCCTGTTGACGGACGCGCTCTACGGCGAATTCCCCGACGTGCGGAGAAAACAATGACCGCCACCGAGATCGAAGCAAAGGCCTCCGAATGGATCGGCCGCCGCGAACTCGATAGCTGGAGCGAAGACGACAACCGCGCGCTCAAAGCGTGGCTCGATGAATCGCTTGCCCATCGCGTCGCCTTCGTGCGTCTCGAAACCGCCTGGCGCCGCACCGAACGTCTCGCCGCGTTCCGCACACCGATGCGCGAACCCGCGCGCGACCAACGCAATTCCGGCTGGACGTTGCTGTTCCGCGCCGTGGCGGCAACGGCGGTCATCGGCATCGTGGGCGCTGCAGCCGCCACCTATGTGATGCGCGACAACACGCGCGAATTCTCCACCCCCATCGGCGGCCACGAAGTCATCACGCTGACCGACGGTTCGTCGGTCGAGCTCAACACCGACACGGTGTTGCGCACACACGGCCGTTTCGCCGAACTGGTGAAGGGCGAGGCCTATTTCCAGATCAAACACGATGCCGCCCATCCCTTCGTGGTGAAAGCGGGCGGCCACAGCGTCACCGATCTCGGCACGGCATTCATCGTGCGCAACGACCCCAACAAATTGACCGTGCGCCTGGTCGAAGGCCGCGCCCGCATCGACGCGGCAAACGATAAAGGGCAGGGCGCGGTGCTCACCCCCGGCGACGTCGCGGTGGCAAGCAAAGGCGCGCTCTCCGTGCGCAAGGCCAGCGTGCAGCAATTGGAAGACAATCTCGGATGGCGCCGCGGCGTGCTTGTCTTCGACCGTACAACGCTCGCCGAAGCCGCCGCCGAATTCAATCGCTACAACCGCGAGAAACTCGTCATCGCCGATCCGTCAGCCGCGCGCCTCACCATCGGCGGCACGTTCCCGTCGGGCAACGTCGCCCTGTTCAGCCGCGTGGCGCAGGCCGCACTCAACCTGCATCTCGAAACGCGCGGCGCCGACATCATCGTCACCCGCCCAACCACGACAACCGCCAAGACATCCGAATGATCACCGCTCTCGAATGAGCGCATTGAAGGGGGAAACATGAAATCGTCCAGCATCCGCCGGCTCCTGCTCGCCAGCGCCGTGTTCGCATCCGGCATCGGCGCGGCCTCCGCACAGGATTTCAACGTCCCCGCCGGCGACCTCAAACTCGCGCTCGACGCCTATTCCGCCCAAACCGGCACACCCTTGATCTACCCCGCCGAAGCCGTCCGCGGCATCCGCACGGGCGGCGCGAAGGGCCCGCTCTCGGCGGGCGACGCACTGTCACGGATTCTTTCCGGCACGGGTTTCGGAATCCATCGCGAAGGCAGCGCCGTCGCGATTGTACGGCAGCAACAATCTGAAGCACCCCAGATCACGCCGATGCAGATGGCACAAGCGGCGCCGTCCGCCCGCGCATCGGTGGAAACGGTGACGGTTACGTCGTCCAAACTCGGTGGCGCAGATGTGCAAAGCATCCCGATTGCCATCACCGCACTCAGCCAGGAACAACTCACTGCCACGCAAACCGCAGGCGGCCCCGATCTTGTAAAGCAGGTTCCGAACCTGACGTTCACGAAAACCAACTTCACCGGCTACAGCATCCAGATTCGCGGCATCGGTACGCAAGCCGTGTCCGTGACCACCGATCCTGCCGTTGCAGTCGCGATGAATGACATCCCGTTCATCCGCAATCACTTCTTCGAACAGGAATTCTACGATCTCGGTCAAGTCGAAGTTCTGCGCGGACCGCAAGGCACGCTCTATGGGCGCAATGCCACCGCCGGCGTGGTCAATTTGATCACCGCCAAACCGACCGATCAGTTCGAAGCGATGGCAAGCGGCGAGATCGGCAATTACCACCAGCGCCGCTTCGAAGGCATGATCAATCTTCCCATCGTTGACGACCGCCTCGACGTCCGCCTCGCAGGAGAATGGACGAAACGTCAGGGTTACAGCTTCAACTCTCTCACCAACGAACGCATCGACGGCCGCGATCTCTGGTCGGGACGTCTGAGCGTTGGTTGGAAACCCATCGAAAATCTGCAGGCCCATTTCGTTTGGGAACACTTCGCCGAAAACGACGACCGGATGCGCACGGCCAAGCAGCTTTGCAAAACGGCGCATTCGCCAACCGAAGTATTGGGCGTACCCGTAACCGCTGGCTACGGCATCCAAGCATATAACGATCAGAATTATCTCAATCAGGCTTGTCTGCCAGCTTCATTCTATTCCGATGAAGCCTTCCAAGTACCCAACGGTACTGTGCTGCCCTATTATGAACCTCTCAGCCCGAAAGGCCCGCCGATCATGTCGGTGGGGATGCAATTCGATCCTTATCTCAACACGACTCAATCGCAGAATTTACGTGTCATAGAATCGGCTCTCAATCCGGTTTATAAAGCAAAAAATGATACCGTCGAATTTAATGCGGACTACGACTTATCGCCTACACTAACAGCTACGTCGCAAACCGGGTTTAGCGAGGATTTCCTCTGGTCGGCAGAAGACTATAACCGCTTCAACACTAGGCCCGGCGCGTTCGCATACCAACCACCTGATCCAACTGACTATTTCAATTACAACAAATTCGGGCAACTTACCCGCGACCCCAGCGGATTAGGTATTTGCACCCGCGATGGGTCGGTCTGTGGCAATCAAGGCGATAGCTGCACACCAGAAGAACCCATCCAAAGCCCTCTCTATCAAGCGTGTGTTCCAATTGGTGTGTTTTGCGATCCGCAGTTGGGTTGCAGCAACCGTTTGGTGGCTGAAGATTTATCGGAAGAACGCTCGTGGCAACTTAGCCAAGAATTCCGCTTGGCGTCGCATTTCGCTGGCCCTTTGAATTTCAGCATTGGCGGCAACTATCTTCATTACGAGACCGCTGAGAACTATTACGTTTTCATAAATTCTCTCACTCTTGCCGCTTACAGTTGGACAAAAGGTACCGGGGGGCAGCCTTATCAATCGCTTCCTTGGATGCCCGGGGTTTCAGACAATTCCAATTGCCTGCAGGGAGGGTTCGTCAATACCAATCCGAAGGTACCCACGGACATTGGCGCCATCGGCGGCGCACCAGGTCACGATGAATGCATGTATATCGATCCCAATCCGATCAGCAGCCTCAACAATCAGGGCCACAATTACTTCCTGAGTCAGAATCCGTACACCCTCAATTCTTACGCGCTATTCGGAGAGGCCTACTACAACCTAACCGACGATCTGAAATTAACCGGTGGTCTTCGTTGGACAGACGATCAAAAGCATTTCACCGATATACCGAGCGAGCTTTTGGTTTACGGTTACGGCTATCCTGTTACAGGCACAGTGGATCAGCAATGGAAAGAGTTTACCGGTCGGTTCGCCGCAAACTGGTCGCCCAAACTCGACTTCACCGATCAGACGCTTTTCTACGCGTCGTTTTCGCACGGTTATAAAGCGGGCGGCGCCAATCCGCCCGGAGCGATCCTGCTCACATTCGGCAGCAGCGTTGTCGCCAACCCGATCCACCCGCTGACGTTCAGACCCGAATTTATCAACGCCTATGAAGTCGGTACCAAGAACACGCTGCTCGACGGTGCAATGACGCTGAACGGGAGCGCCTTCTTCTATGATTACAAGGACTATCAGATATCCCGTATCGTAGATCGCACGGCGATTAACGATAACTTCAACGCTACCGTCAGAGGCGCCGAACTCGAAGCGACGTACGAACCGCTTCCCGGGTTGCGATTCAATTTCGCGGGCGGTTATGAAAATACAAGACTCGACAACGGCACGAAATCGGTCGATCTGATAGACCGTGCGGATCTCGCCAATCACCCTGATTGGATGGTTGTGAAACCGTTCCCAACACAGGCTTCGAACTGCATCCTGCCGCTGTACGTTGTAGCTGCTGTGATGGCGAAGAGCCCATCGTCAGCGCCGCCGAACAGTATTAATGGCGCTTGTGCAAGCGCCTATACTTCCGGTGTCGATCCCGTCACTCAGCAAACCTATCAGTATGGTGTCGACAATGGGCTTTATCCTGTGGCGATCAACTATGGGCCGAGTTCGACGATCTCTTATCAAGGGTTCAATCCAGCGACGGCACCCAACAATGGTCAAGGGTTCGACAAGGATCTAAGCGGCAACGAACTTCCGAATTCTCCGCCCTTCACGATATCGGCTGGTGCGCAATACTCGATGCCGCTGACGACCGACTGGGCGGGTACAATACGCGCCGACTATTATTGGCAGGATTATTCTTGGGCGCGCGTCTTCAATGACAAGCCTTACGACCGCCTGCGCGGCTACACCAATGTCAACCTTGCATTGATCTTGACGAGTCAGGCCGGCTGGCAGGTGATGCTCTATGACAAGAACGTATTCAACACGACCGACATCACCGGTGCGTTCCTGAACAGCGATGACAGCGGGCTCACAACCAACGTGTTCCTAACCGATCCGAAACTGATCGGCATCCGCGTCACAAAGAATTGGTAAGGGGGAACCAATGAGCGAACTCATTCAAACACGCAGTCAACAGAGCATCCGTTGGCTGCTGCTGTCCACGGTTTCGGCGCTTGCGCTTCTCGCAGTCGCACAGTCGCAAACAGCCAAAGCCGAAGAAGACGACAGCCCCACGGTCTGGATCGAACTTGGCGGCCAGGCAGAGCGAGTCAGCGAGAGTCAGCAATTGTTTGCGCCGCCCTTCGTCCTCCAAACGCCGCGCCCACCTGCGGAGATCGTGTCGCCATTAAATTTCGAACGCGCTCCACGTTACAGCAAGGGCGGCGAGACGAAGATAACTGTTGCGCCGCATGGATCGGATTGGGTGGCATCGGTATCTCTGCGCTATGGACGCTCAAACAACGACAAGCATGTCCATCAGCAATCCTATCCCGAACAGTGGGACCCAGGACACTACCTTTATGTGGTCAATCCGTTCGCCGCAAAGTTTTCCGATATCGTCGCGCACAATACTGAACAGCACCTCATCCTCGACTTCCAAGTCGGCAAGGATGTTGGTCTTGGAATGTGGGGAAAATCGACGATCAACTTTGGTGTCAAGTTTGCACAATTTACGTCCAAATCGAATATCACACTCAGGTCTGATCCCGATTGGCACTTTGTATATAAGTACCCCACCTTTGTTGACTGGAAAGTGCCTGGCGGCCAAGCTTATCACAGTTATGCGGGCCACTTCTCCGCCAGCCGGAGCTTTCACGGCATCGGTCCTTCATTGTCGTGGAACGGTTCGACGCCGGTCGCCGGCAGCAAGGACGAAACCGAACTTACCTTCGACTGGGGCGTGAACGCCGCGGTGCTGTTCGGGCGACAGAAGACCAAGACCCATCACCAGACGACCGCACTCTACCATCAGGCGAGTGGCTTCTACACACCCACGGTCGCCCAACGCACGGTCGTTTATCAGCACCCTGCAACGCCCGACCACGCACGTAGCCGTTCGCTCGTCGTGCCGAACATTGGCGGCTTCGCAGGGGTGTCGTTCCGCTATGTCAACGCCAAGATCAGCCTCGGCTATCGTGCCGACTTCTTCTTCGGTGCTATGGACGGCGGCATCGACGCGCGCAAAACCTACGACCGCAATTTCTACGGCCCCTTCGCCACCATCTCTATCGGCTTGGGTGGGTAGGAGCTGTCGGCTAAGTCCTTGATCCAAGGAAATAAGCCATTGCAGAGGTTATAGAAAATATTTCCTACACATAGGCCTTGAAACGTAATTTGTACTGGACTATATTACCCGTCGGAAACCGAACCGGGATACATAGTCCTAAAAACGTGGCGGAAGCTGGCGACGGCCGGCCGTCCGCCGTAGACGACACGGGTACAAATACAGGGTAGGGCCGCCAACTCGTGTGCGCCCGTATGGAGAGGGGCCTGGCAATCCCGCTCCATGAAACCCGCGCAGGGCTTGCAAAGGTGCGGAAGGCAGCGACGCGTGAGGGCGGCCGGCTTCTCCGCCTGCCGTAGCAGTTGGCAAGAAGGCGGGTTCGCGCTGGAAACATTCCGCGCAAAGCCCGCCTTCTTGCTATTCTGCGCCCCAGTGACCCGTCACCCGAAGCCTTGGAGAAGGGTGACGGCCCTGTTCCGGGGGTGTAAACCCCTGCGAACCAGGCTGCTTCGGACCCGTTACTTACCAATGCATTGGTTTCACCTGTTGGGCGTATTCACAGCCGCGTTGGGGCTTTTCGGGGCGGTTTATGCCCTGATCGCCGCGGCGGCGGCCGCGCGTGCGCTGGGAACGCCGGCGCCCACGCCGCGAGCGTTGCCGTCGGTGACCTTGCTCAAGCCGCTTCATTCCGATGAACCGCGGCTGGCCGAGAATCTCGAAAGTTTCTTCGTTCAGGATTATCCGAGCCCCGTTCAGATCGTGTTCGGCGTGCAGAACGCCGCCGACCCGGCCATCACAACCGTGCGCGCGCTTCAGGCCAAACATCCCGATCTCGATATGGAACTGGTGATCGATGCACGGCTGTTCGGCGCCAACCGAAAGATCTCCAATCTGATAAACATGTTCCCCCGCGCCCGCCACGACGTGCTGATCCTCTCGGACAGCGACATCGCCGTGCCGCCCCATTGGTTGAAGACGGTCATCGGCACGTTGCAACAACAAGGCGTCGGCGCGGTCACCTGTCTTTATATCGGCAAGCCGCTCGGCTCGCTGTGGTCCAAGCTCGCGGCGATGGGCATTTCCTATCAGTTCCTGCCGAATGTCGTCGTCGGCACGCAGGCGAGTTTGGCGGCGCCGTGTTTCGGCTCCACCATCGCCTTCACGCGCAAAACGCTGGAAGAGATAGGCGGCTTTCACGCGTTCTCCGGCTTCCTCGCCGACGATTATGAAATCGGCCGCGCCGTGCGCGAAAAGGGTTATACGCTCGCGCTCCCGCACATCGTGGTCGATCACATCTGCTCCGAACGCAGCCTTGGCGAATTGATCCGCCACGAATTGCGCTGGAACCGCACGATCCGCAGCATCAATCCATCCGGTCATATCGGTTCGGGCGCGATCCACGCGCTGCCGCTGGCCTTCATCGCGGCGATGATGCTCGGCTTCGGCCCGATTTCGCTGGGCGTTCTGGCCGCGGCATTCGTTGCGCGCGCGGCGCTCAAGCTGCGCATTGACAATCTCGTGGGCACAAAGGCGGGGCCGCTCTGGCTTTTGCCGTTGCGCGACACCATCTCTTTCGTGGTTTTCCTTGGCTCGCTGTTCGGCAGTTCCATTCATTGGCGTGGCGAACGTTTCGACATGCATGCCAGCGGCGGCTTTTCTCAGTCTGAGGTTTCGTGATGTTGAAGACGCTTTTTCTCCAGGCCCCTTCGTTCGACGGTTTCGATGGCGGTGCAGGCTCGCGCTATCAAGCCAAGCGCGAGATCAAATCGTTCTGGTATCCCACCTGGCTCGCCCAACCGGCCGCGCTGGTGGAAAATTCCAAGCTGATCGATGCGCCTCCGCACAAAACCTCGCTCGCCGAAGTGGTGAGCCAGGCGAAGGATTTCGATCTCGTCGTGGCGCACACCTCCGTTCCCTCGTTCAAGTCGGACGTGAAGGTGATCGAGGCGCTGAAAGCCGCTAACCCCAACCTCAAGGCGGGTCTGATCGGCGCGAAAGTCGCGGTGAATGCCGAAGGTTCATTGCGTGAAGGCGCGGCGATCGATTTCGTCGCCCGTAACGAATTCGATTTCACGATCAAGGATGTCGCCGACGAAATCCCATGGGGCGAGATCAAGGGCATTTCCTATCGCAACAAGCAGGGCGTAATCGTTCACAATGAAGATCGCCCGATGATCGAAAACATGGACAGCCTTCCCTGGGTCACGCCGGTCTACAAGCGCGACCTGGTGATGGAAAACTATTTTATCGGCTATCTCAAACACCCCTACATCTCGATCTATACGGGTCGCGGCTGCAAATCGCGCTGCACCTTCTGCCTGTGGCCGCAGACGGTCGGGGGCCACAATTATCGCACGCGCTCCGTCAGCCACGTGGTGGAAGAGATCAAATGGGCGATGAAGGCATTCCCGCAAACGCGCGAATTCTTCTTCGACGACGACACCTTCACCGACAATCTGCCCCGCGCCGAAGCCATTGCGAAGGAATTGGGCAAGCTAGGCGTCACCTGGTCGTGCAACGCCAAGGCGAATGTGCCGTATGAATCGCTGAAGAAGCTGAAAGATGGCGGCCTGCGTTTGCTGCTCGTCGGCTATGAATCCGGCAACCAGCAGATCCTTCACAACATAAAGAAGGGCATGCGCATCGAAGTGGCCGAAAAGTTCACCAGGGATTGCCACGAACTCGGCATCGCCATCCACGGCACGTTCATCCTGGGCCTGCCGGGCGAAAGCAAGGAAACGATCCGCGAGACGGTGGAATTTGCCAAGCGCATCAATCCGCACACCATTCAGGTGTCGCTGGCCGCGCCCTATCCCGGCACGTTCCTTTACAATCAGGCGCTGCAGAACGGCTGGCTCGATGCCGCGAATGCCGAACTCGTCGACGACAGCGGAATCCAGATCGCGCCGTTGCACTATCCGCATCTCTCGCACAACGAGATCTTCACCTCGCTGGAGTCGTTCTACAAGGAATTCTACTTCCGCCCCAGCAAGATCGCCTCCATCGTCGGCGAAATGCTCACGTCGAGTCAGATGATGAAGCGCCGCCTGCGCGAAGGTGTGGAGTTCTTCCAGTTCCTGAGGGAGCGCCGGGAACACGCCGCTTGAAACGATTGGTCGTCACCGCCGACGATTTCGGCGCGGCGCGCGAAGTCAACGAAGCGGTCGAAATCGCGCACACGCGCGGCATTCTCACCGCGACGAGCCTGATGGTGGCGGCACCCGCCGCTGCCCAAGCCGTCGCACTCGCCAAACGCTTGCCGTCGTTGCGCGTCGGTTTGCATGTGGTGCTGGTCGAAGGCCGCCCCATGCTGCCGCCGTCGCAAATCCCCGATCTTGTCGATGCGAACGGCATGTTCCGCACCAATATGGCGGCCAGCGGTGCGAAGATGTTTTTCTTCTCCGAAGTCCGCCGCCAGCTCGAACACGAAATCGAAGCGCAGTTTGAAGCCTTCCGCGCCACAGGGCTTCCGCTCGATCACGTCAACGCGCACAAACATTTCCACCTGCATCCGACCATCGCATCCGCCATCCTGCGCATCGGCAAGAAACACGGAATGCGCGCCTTGCGCGTGCCGCGTGAACCCGGCGCGGATCGCTTGGTCGGTGCATTCGCCGGCTTGCTGATGAACCGCGTCCGCCGCGAAGGCATCGCAACGCCCGATCGCGTCTACGGCCTGCGCTGGTCCGGCGCGATGACGAAGGAGCGTGTGCTGTCGCTGGTGCAGGGCCTTCCCGATGGCCTGAGCGAGATCTATCTCCATCCCGCCACGGGTCCATATCCGGGCTCCGCACCCGGCTATCGCTATGCCGATGAACTCGCCGCGCTGACGGACGCCGAGGTCGCCGAAGCCGCCTGCGACCCCCACATGAAGCTCGGCGGTTTCATCGATTTCCGCTGACTTATCGAACACCTTCCAGCCTGGGTTATAATGAGAGCGAAGCAGAGGTTCATGGCCGTGATATACCCCCCCACCCCCCCAAATATAAAAAATCGCAAAACAAATAGATGTGGTCCGGCCATGCGCCACCCACAACATGTTGCGTCATGACGGTCGCAGCCCTCGTTCTTCCCGATCTCTCGATCCCCGTGCCGCCCATTCCCGGCGGCCCGATCAAGCTCGGCAGCGACGAACACAAGGCGCTGTTCTGCAAGACGCTGCTGACGACCTTCGATCCTTACCGCCCCGCCGTCATCGACTGGCCGAAGCTCACCCCCGACACGCAGGAGAAGATCACTTCACTGCCCATCTGGGACATTGCCGTGCAGACCGAAGGCAAGGCAGGCCTGCGCGTGGCGACCTATGGCGATCTGATCAAGGATCCGCTGCTCAAACGCGCGACCGAACTCAACGCCTATGAAGAACGCCGCCACAAACATGTGCTGCATCACATGGTGCAGGCCTACGGCATCAAGCTCGAACCCGAACC
>DASZYI010000138.1:0-34423 GCA_035545475.1 Rhizomicrobium sp. | reverse complement strand
GCGTCCTTCCTTCCGACTCATGGCCGGAATTTGTGGAGAATAAGCCCTAACAGCCGGTTTCGCATGGCTGATGTGACGATCCCACCCTTGCACCGGGCGGAGGGCGGCTTATACCCACGCCCTTCTCTTTGAACGGGATTTTGCCATGAGTGCGTTGCCGCAGGGCTTTCTGGCCCAGTCGCTAAACCGGATTCAGCCATCGCCGACCATCGCGGTGACGCAGAAGGCGCGCGATCTGAAGGCCGCCGGCCGCGACGTGATCGGCCTGGGCGCGGGCGAGCCCGATTTCGACACGCCGGACAACATCAAGGAAGCCGCCATCGCCGCCATCAAGCGCGGCGAGACGAAATACACCGCCGTCGAAGGCATTCCCGAATTGCGTTCGGCAATCGCGGCTAAGTTCAAACGCGAGAACGGTTTGGACTACAAGCCGTCGCAATGCTTCGTCGCGCCGGGCGGCAAGGCGGTGGTTTACAACGCGCTGCTCGCCACGCTGAACCCGGGCGACGAAGTGATCGTGCCCGCGCCTTATTGGGTGAGCTATCCCGATATCGTTCTGCTCGGCGGCGGCAAGCCCGTGATCGTCGAGACGAAGCTCGAAGAAGGTTTCCGCCTGACGCCGGAAGCCCTCGAAGCGGCCATCACGCCGAAGACCAAATGGATCATCTTCAATCAGCCGTCGAACCCGACAGGTGCCTGCTACACACGGGAACAGTTGAAGGGTTTGACCGACGTGCTGATGCGACACCCGCAAGTCTGGGTGCTGACCGACGATATGTATGAGCATCTCGTCTATGGCGGTTTCAAATTCCACACCATCGCGCAGGTCGAGCCCGGGCTTTACGACCGCACGCTGACAATGAACGGCGTGTCGAAAGCCTATGCGATGACCGGCTGGCGCATCGGCTATTGCGCAGGGCCCGAACCGCTGATCAAGGCGATGGCGAAACTGCAATCGCAATCGGCTTCGAACCCGGCGTCGATTTCGCAATGGGCGAGCGTCGAAGCGCTGAACGGTCCGCAGGATTTCATCCCGAAATTCCAGAAGCTGTTCGAGGAACGCCGCGACTTGGTGGTGTCGATGCTCAACCAGGCGACGGGCATCGAATGCCCCAAGCCGGAAGGCGCGTTCTATGTCTATCCCTCGATCAAGAAGCTGATCGGCAAGAAGACAAAGGCGGGCAAGGCGATTACCACCGACGAGGAATTCGCGAGCGAACTTCTGGAAGCCGAAGGCGTGGCCGTTGTGCATGGCGCGGCCTTCGGCCTGTCGCCGTTCTTCCGCATCTCTTACGCGACATCGAACGAAGCGCTGGAAGAAGCTTGCAACCGTATTCAGCGGTTCTGTGCGGAGCTGCGCTGATGAGCGGCACTTTCCGGTCCTGGGAATGTTTGAATTGCGGCTTCGTCTATAACGAAGCCGAAGGTCTGCCCGATGAAGGCATAGCGCCCGGCACACGCTGGGAAGACATCCCGGACGATTTCGCGTGTCCGACCTGCGGGTTCGAAAAAGCGCAGTTCAATATGGTGGAGCGTTAAGCCGATTTCCTTGGCCGTCCCATAACGCGTGGGACCGGGCGATAATGTGCCGCCAGCAGCGACTTGTTTGCGCGCATTGCCCGCAACGCGATAGCCACCGTCGCGGGAAGCACTTTTTCATGGCGATAGGCTCGCACGGTGCGTTCTGCCACGCCCAAAAGTGCTGAGGTCTCGGCGGTGTTCAATCCGTTCTCGGCCTCGAATGCGCTCAATTCCTTGCCGCTCATGGGGCGTTGCTCATCTGCCAAAAGTTTAAGGCTGGTCGCTGCATAATCGAGACCGTTCTTCCATTGGACCCCGCCGCCGAATTCCGTCACCGATACCTTGCGAAAGGCATCGTGATCGTTCGCGAAAACAGCGAAGTGACGTGACCGATGGACGAGGCCGGTCAGATCGACGGTATCGCGTTCGCCATTGGTCCAGACCAGATTGAGGGTCAGCGGCTTCTTTCCCGCTGCAACCGCTTTTAACGTGGGCAGCTTTTCCATTTATTGCAGCTCCTGCCATTTGGCCTTTAGCATGATGCGATTCTTCGTCACCCAATCCAATGCACGCTTCCGATGTGCAGCGGGAATGCCGCCCGCGATGATCGCCGAATCCGAAATGCGTACTGTAGCGGCAAAGTCGGGACCACGAACGTGAACATGCGCGGGGTTATGGTCTGCAAAAAACATCTCGATCTTGAACGCTCCGAAATGGACAAGCGTCGGCATACATCCTTCCCCCCGATATGAAATATATGGCAAAATATGCCGGACTTCAAGATGGAACTAGGCTGGCATGCTTCGCCGCTGCATTGTTCTTGAAACAGCCAGCGCCACCAATCCGAACAACGCGACGCCGGCCACCGCGCACGCCGCCTCGGTGTAGAGCATTCCGCCCGACCCCCATTTTTCCTGGCCCCAGCCATCGACGATGGTCATGTAGGCGATGGGCATGTTCGAGATGCTGGCGAGCAGATTGTATTTGGTGGCGGCGGCACCCTTGCCGATGGCTTCCAGCACCACCGCGCCCCAGGATGCGTAACAAAAGCCGAGCCCGAACGCATAGATCAGGGTGAAGATCACGAAGGCCATTTCGGTGCGCGGCGCCAGCGCCATTGCCACGGCGACAATCGCCGAGAGGATTCCGAACAGGCAGAAGGCGGTCTTGCGATCCATCAGGTCGGAGAGAAATCCGCCGACGATGCAGCCGACCATCGAAACCACGCCGCCCAGCGCGCCGTTGACGAGCGCGACGGTGTCGGCGCTTGCATGCCAATCGCCCGCAACGGCGGACCACAGGTTTTGCGCCGCACCCGTTCCGATGGGAAGGATCATCAGGAAGACGACCAGCAATCCCATCCGGTGACTGACGACGGACCAGACATCCCGCGCGACATTGGCGAAATTCTCCGCCAGCGATTTTTCGCGATGTTCGCTCATCTGCTCTTCGACAAAGAGCAACGCCACCGAACTTGCGAGGCAGACAGCGCCGAGCACCGCGCCGGACACCCAGATCGGATGAACGTGCTGCGCGAGCCAAAGCCCTGCACCGCCGCCTATTCCCGAACCGCCGAGATTGCCCGCCTGGCTCCATCCGCCCGCGCGGCCCTTTTGGTCGTCCGGTGTGGCATAGGCCATCAAACTGTCAGCGGCCATCGCGTTGAAACTGGTCGCGAGGCTGACAATCACCACGAAGATTTCGATCAGGATAAGATTGTTCCTGTTCGGCTCGATCACCGCCGTTGCCGTCATGAAAATGCCGATCACCACGGCGGACAGCAAAAACCAGATCTTGTTGTTGAGCGTGGCGTCGACAATCGGCGCCCATACCACTTTCCATGTCTGCGGAAACAGGCTCCATGCGACGAGCGCCGCAATGGCTGCCACGCTCACACCGGCCTGCGAAAGAATGTAGCCGAGCGTCACCACGACATAACCGTTGGTGATGCCGAGCGGCAGGAACAGGATCAGGAACAAAACGGGATGTGCGTCGCGGGGTTTTGGCGCGGCGTCGCTCAAATGCGGGATTCCTTAAGGAACATCCGAGAATGGCGCGGGGCCGTCACACAAACAAGCTTGCCAACGCGCGGCTTCGGCGCGAGCATTGCCGTCCAAGCGGGGCGCGTGACGCCGCCCAGCCCTTTGGGACTAGCGCCCGCCGCGCCTCGTTCCCTCGTGAATTGCCGAGGGCAGGGAGGCACTTATGCCAAAAACCAATGGAGGAAGCGGGCCACGTACAGTGGCCCTGGTAGGACCTTATGGCAGCGGAAAGACAACGCTGCTGGAAAGTCTGCTCATGGCGACCGGCGCCATCCACAGGAAAGGCGCAGTGGCCCAAAAGAGCACGGTGGGCGATGCAAGCCCCGAGGCGCGCGCCCGCCAGATGAGCGTCGAAGTGAATTGCGCGACGACAACCTATCTCGACGAAAGTTTCACCTTCCTCGATTGCCCAGGCTCCATCGAATTCTTGCAGGACACGCTGAACGTATTGCCCGGCATCGACGCGGCCATCGTGGTGTGCGAGCCGGAGCCTGCGAAAGTTCAGATGCTGAAGCCCTATCTGAAGCGGCTTGACGATCTCAACATTCCGCATTTCCTGTTTGTGAACAAAGTCGACAAGGCGAGCGGATCGCTACGCGCGTTGCTCACCATGCTGCAGGATGCGAGCGACAAGCCGCTGCTGCTGCGCCAGATACCGATCTGGGACGGGAACACGGTGACAGGCTTCGTCGATCTCGCGCTGGAACGCGCCTATGTCTATCGGCCGCATGCCGAAAGCGAAGTCATCGAACTCGATGGCGAGATGAAGGATCGCGAAAAAGATGCGCGCTTCCAGATGCTGGAGAAACTCGCCGATTACGACGAGCATCTGATGGAAGAATTGCTTTCCGATGCCGAACCGGCGCGCGATGAAATCATTGCCGACCTCGCGAAGGATCTGGCGGACGGCCTGCTGGTGCCCGCGCTGATGGGTTCCGCCGAGGGCGACAATGGCGTGCGCCGTTTGTTGAAGGCGCTGCGGCATGAAGTGCCCGGTGTCGCCAAACTCGCAGAACGGATCGGCGTGAAGACCGGCAACGATGCGATGGTGCAGGTGGTGAAGACCTATCACTCGGCGCATGGCGGAAAGCTCAGTCTGGCGCGCGTGCTCTGCGGCACGTTGAAGGAAGGTGCGGTTCTGCACAATCGCGACGGCGCGGACATGCGTGTGGGCGGACTCGCGGCGCTGAAAGGCGAAACGCAGATCAAGCTCACCGAAGCAAAGGCCGGCGATATGGTGGCTCTGTTGCGGCTCGATGCGGCGGCGACCGGCGACACGCTGTCGACGGCAAAAGGCGCGAAACTGCCGAAGGTCGAGATAGAGCAGTTGGTGCCGGTTTACGATCTCGCCATCGAGGCGGCGGATCGCAAGGACGAGGTGAAACTCACCGCCGCGATTCACAAGCTGCAGGAGGAAGATCCGTCGCTGCATTTCCGTCAGGATGCCGAGTTGCACGAAATGGCGCTCGAAGGGCAGGGCGAGATGCATCTGAAAGTCGCTGTCGACAGGCTCGCCAGCAAATACGGGCTGAAACTCAACACCCATCAGCCGCGCGTGCCCTACAAGGAAACCATCAAGCGGGCGACGACACAGCGCGGGCGACACAAGCGCCAGTCCGGCGGTCACGGCCAGTTCGGCGATGTGATGATCGAGATCAAGCCTTTGCCGCGTGGCACGGGCTTTGTGTTTCAGGATGAAATCTCCGGCGGCGTGGTGCCGCGTCAGTTCATTCCCTCGGTCGAGAAGGGCGTCATCGACTATCTCAAACAGGGGCCGTTGGGTTTCCCCGTGGTGGATGTGACGGTGGCGCTGACGGACGGTTCTTATCACACCGTCGATTCCTCCGACGCCGCGTTCCAGACGGCGGCGCGCATCGCGATGAGCGAAGGTATGCCGAATTGCGCGCCGGTTCTTCTCGAACCGATCATGCATGTGCGGATCCATGCGCCGAGCGACGCCACCTCGAAGATCAATCAGGTGGTGAGCGCACGGCGCGGGCAGTTGATGGGCTTCGATGCGCGCGACGGCTGGAAGGGCTGGGACACCATCGAGGCGCAGATGCCGCGTTCCGAATTGCATGGTCTCATCATCGACCTGCGTTCGCTGACGCAAGGCGTCGGTACGTTCGAGATGGAGTTCGATCATCTGGCGGAACTGACCGGCAAACTTGCCGAGCAGGTTGTGGCGGCGAAGAGACCGGCGGCTTAGCTCTTAAACCCTCCCCTTGAGGGAGGGTCGAAATTTGCGCGAGCAAATTTCGGGGAGGGGTCATTGCGGCAACCGCGCGGACCCCTCCCCGAAAAATTCTTCGCTTCGCTTCGAATTTTGTCGACCCTCCCTCAAGGGGAGGGTTTGTTTTTATGTTAGAGCGTCCGCGTATTGAATGTATCGCACTGGTCGATGTCGCCGGTCGAAAGCCCCCGGCGGAACCAGCGGACTCTTTGTTCGCTGGTGCCGTGGGTGAAACTGTCGGGTGCGACGCGGCCTTGCGTTTCCTTTTGCAACGTGTCGTCGCCGACGGCGGTGGCGGCAGCCAAGCCCTGTTCCACATCGCCCGTTTCGAGGATGTGCGATTGCTGGTTGGCCGTGTAAGCCCAAACGCCGGCGTAGCAATCGGCCTGCAATTCCAGCCTCACGGATGCGCCTGTCGCGCCGTTGCCGCGTCCGCTGGAAAGTTGGGCCTGCACATTGTCCATCGTGCCGAGAATATTCTGCACGTTGTGACCGATCTCATGCGCCAGCACATAGGCTTGCGCGAATTGTCCCGGCGCGCCGAACCGCGTGGCGAGTTCGTTGAAGAAGGCGAGGTCGATGTATACGCGATGATCGTTCGGGCAATAGAACGGGCCCATCACCGCCTGTCCTTCGCCGCATCCGGTTTGGGTGTATTGCGAGAACGGCGTGAAAATGGCGGGTTGATATTGGATGCCGCGTTTCGCCAGAATCTGCGTCCAAACATCTTCGGTCGAGCCGATGATCTTGCGGGAAAATTCAAACGCCGCCTGATCTTCCTGCGATGCGGGTTCGCTTTGCACGCCGGGGCCATAGGGCAGGGTGCTTTGCCCGCCGCCGGTTCCATTCAACAATCCGCCGATGTCGCCGCCATTGGCGAGCAATGCGATGATGATGAAGGCGACCAGCCCCAGTCCGCCGCCGCCGATCACCATGGGCCGTCCGCGTCCGCCGAAACCGCCAAATCCGCCGCCTTGTCCGCGGCGGTCGTCCACATTTTCGGTTGGGCGAAGGTCGTCGAGGCGCATGGATTTTCCTCTTTAGAATTGTTCTAAACTGCTTGATCCCGGCCCAATCAGGGTCTAACGTAATGAACGATTGAGCTAGAGGATCATTTCCCCATGGATATCGATATCGGACTGAAGAAAGCGGATCGCAAGGCAATCGCCGACGGCCTCTCCAAAGTGCTGGCCGATACCTACATGCTCTACCAGAAGACGCACGCCTATCACTGGAACGTGACGGGACCGATGTTCTCGTCGCTGCACACGCTGTTCGAGACGCAATACACCGAACTGCACGATGCAGCCGATCTGATTGCGGAACGCATCCGCGCGCTCGGCCATTTCGCGCCGGGTAGTTATGCCAAATACGCCAAGCTGACCTCGATTGCCGATGGCGACGACGCGCCGCCCGCGCTCGACATGGTCAAGGCGCTGGTCGAAGGTAACGAAGCCGTCACGCGCACCGCGCGCGCAGCGTTCAAGCCGGCCGAAAAAGCGGGCGACCAGCCGACAATGGATCTGCTGACCCAACGCATGCAGGCCAGCGAAAAAGCCGCCTGGATGTTGCGCAGCCATTTGGGTTGAACTCGATTTGATCGGGTAGCCGTGCTATCTTGCGTCGCCGGTCGCGAGGGAGCGTGCGGTGTCAGATACGAAATGGGCCATTCATGGCCGCGAGTTCACGAACTGCAATTGCGCCTATGGCTGCCCTTGCCAGTTCAATGCGTTGCCGACGCATGGCTTCTGTCAGGCCGTCGTCGGCATCCAGATCGACAAGGGATTTCACGGCGAGACCTCGCTTGACGGTTTGCGTGTCGCGGGCATCTTTCGCTGGCCGGGGCCCATTCACCTCGGCAATGGCGAGGCGATGCCCATCATCGACGTGCGGGCCAATGACAAACAGCGCGAGGCATTGCTGCGCATCATGAGCGGGCAGGATACCGCGCCGGGCGCCACGATTTTCAATGTCTTCGCGGCGACATTCGTCAAAGGTCACGATCCAGTGTTTTCCGAGATCGACTTCACCGTCGATATCGAGAAGCGGCGCGCCCAGTTGCATATCCCGGGCTATGTCGAAATGCGCGGCGAGCCGATCATCAATCCGGTTTCGGGTCAGGAATATCGCGGCCGCATCGATCTGCCCAATGGCTTCGAATACACGCTGGCCGAAATGGGACGCGGCTGGACAAAGACAAGCGGGCCGCTGGCCATAGAGCATTCCGATTCCTACGGGCAGTTTTGCGAACTGCATCTGGGGCAGGACGGAATCATCCGTTGAGCGGGGACGCGGCGCTTTCATCGCTGTTGAAACGCGAACAGATCGTCGTCGGCATGGCGCTTATGACGATTGCCTTGCTTGCATGGATCTATGTGCTGGCCCTGGCTGCGGGAATGAATGCGGCGACCGCCAGCACGGCGGGAATGGACATGCAGGCGATGCCAGGCATGGCCATGATGGAGCCGCAGTTCAGGCCGTGGACGCCGGCCCTCTTCGCATTCATGTTTTCGATGTGGACGGTGATGATGGTGGGAATGATGCTTCCCTCCGCCGCCCCGATGATCCTCATCTATACGCAGGTCGCGCGGCAGGCGACGACGCTGGGAAAGACCTTTGTGTCGGCGGGCTGGTTCACGGCGGGCTATCTGCTGGTCTGGATCGCGTTCTCCTTCGTGGCCACCAGCGCGCAATGGGCGTTCGAGCGGGCGGCTCTGCTTTCGCCCGCGATGGTCAGCGCAAGCCCGGTCTTCGGCGGCATCGTTTTGATTGCAGCGGGACTTTATCAGTTCACGCCCGTCAAGGACGTGTGTCTTGCACGATGCCGTGCGCCGCTTTCCTTCGTGCAGCAGCATGGGGGATTCAAGGGCGATGTGTACGGTGCGGTCAGGCTGGGCGCCCTGCACGGACTTTATTGCGTCGGCTGCTGTTGGGTGTTGATGGCGCTTCTGTTCGTCGGCGGCGTGATGAATATTTTGTGGATCGCGGGCCTTATGATCTTCGTGTTGCTCGAAAAGGTGCTGCCAGGCGGGCGTTATCTCACCCGCCTGGCCGGTGTTGCGATGACAGTTGCCGGTATCGGAATGCTCACCGGCTTCAAACCCTGACCAGCAACTTGCCGCGGTTCTTGCCGGCGAACATGCCGGTGAGGGCTTCGGGCATGTTCTCGAAACCGTTCACGATGTCGACCGGCGCTTTCAATTTTCCGCTGTCGAGCCATGCGCCCAAAGCATCTTCGGCCTGTTTGCGGCGATTGAAGAAATCCATCACCACGAAACCTTCCATGCGGATGCGCTTGGTCACGAGGAACCCCGGCACGCCCATGGGCCCGCCCGCAGGCGTTGCGGTGTCATATTGCGAGACGTTGCCGCAACAGGCGATGCGTCCCCACAGATTCATCCGCGCAAGCGCAGCGGCCAGAACGTCGCCGCCGGTGTTGTCGAAATAGACGTCGATGCCTTCAGGGGCTGCGGCTTTCAGTTGTTTGTGGATGCCGCCCGCCTTGTAGTCGAGCACTTCGTCGAAACCGAGTTCGTTCTTCACCCAGGCGCATTTGTCGGCGCCCCCCGCCGTGCCGATGACGCGGCAACCGGCGATCTTCGCAATCTGCCCCGCGATGGTGCCCACGGCGCCCGCAGCACCCGATACGAGAACGGTCTCGCCCGGACGCGGACGGCCCACGTCGAGCATTCCGAAATAGGCGGTCAGCCCTGTGATGCCGAGCACGCCCAGAATGTGTTCGGGCTTGTGCTTCGCATCGTGTTTGGTGAGCGCCTTGCCAGACATCACCGCATGCGTCTGCCAACCATACTCGCCGGAAACGAGATCGCCCGGCGCAAAACCCTTTGCATTCGATTTCACAACCTCGCCCAAACCCCAGCCCGCCATCGTGTCGCCGGGCTTGAGCTGCGACCGATAAGTGACGCCCGCCATCCAGGCGCGGCTCGCAGGATCGATGGAAAGCATCGTCGTGCGAACCAACACCTCGCCTTCGCGCGGTTCGGGCAATGTGTCTTCGCTCAGTTGAAAAATATCGGCGGTGATTTCGCCTGTCGGCTGGCGCGTATAAATCCAGCGGCGATTTTGTTGTGACATCGGCGTCTCCTATACCTTTCGGGAAGCATAGGACGATGGCTGCTACCGCAAAAGGCACACCCCCAACTCACCTCCCCCTGCGCGGGGAGGTCGACATCGCGTAGCGATGGCGGGTGGGGACGTGCGGCAAACTCGGTGTGTGAAGGCCCCACCCGTCGTCGTGCCGATGCACGACGCCGACTTCCCCAAAGGGGAGGTAAGAGCTACTAAAACTTCCATTCACGCGCCGAGCGCACCAGGAAATCGCGGAACGCCGCCACGCGCTTGGAATGGCGCAGGGCGTCGCAATAGACCAGATGCACGTCGAAGGTCGGGCCGTCGATTTCGGGCAGCACGCGCACCAGATGTGGGCGTTCGGCGGCGATGTAATCCGGGATCGCAGCCAGCCCCATGCCGTCTTCCACCGCGCGCAGGATGCCGGTGAAATTGTTGATGCGGAGCGTGCGGCCGATGCCCTGTTTCAATCGCCGCGTGCTTTCGATCAGCCAGTTCACGTCGCGAATTTCGGGCGCGGCGCTCTCGCCATAGGCGATCAGGCGATGATGGGCGAGATCTTCGAAGCTCTGCGGCATGCCGAACTTGTTGAGGTAGTCCTGCGTCGCGCAGGTGTGATAGCGCACGGTGAACAGTTTGCGCTGGATGAGATCGGCCTGCACCGGCGCGCGCATGCGTAGCGCCAGATCGGCTTCGCGCTGCGCCAGATCGAGTTCGCGGTCCTCGAAGATCAGACGCATTTCGATTTCGGGGAATTCTGCGAGGAAGCCTTCGAGGCGCGGCAGCAGCCAATAGGTGCCGAGGCCATGGCTCGCGGTCACCTTCAACTGGCCTCGCGGCGCTTCCTGCACATTCTTGAGCGCTTCTTCGGCTTGCGCCAGACGCGAAAGAACGTCGCTTACCGCGCCGTAGAGAAGTTCGCCTTCGTCGGTAAGCGTCAGCCCGCGCGCGTGGCGCTGGAACAGCGGCGTCACCAGTTCTTCTTCGAGTGCGCTGATCTGACGGCTGACGGCGGACTGGCTGAGCGTCAGCATCTGGCCGGCATGTGTGAAACTTCCCGCGCTCGCGACGGCGTGGAATATCCGGAGCTTGTCCCAATCCATCAGAACACCTTGGCCATTAGTGATGCGCCTCCGCCAGGAAGCGTTCGGCTTCAAGTGCTGCCATGCAGCCCATACCGGCGGCGGTCACCGCCTGCCGGAACACCTTGTCTTTCACGTCGCCCGCCGCGAACACGCCAGGAATGCTGGTTTTCGTGGAATCGGGTGCAGTCTTGATGTAGCCGCTCTCGTCCATGTCGAGCTGGCCCCTGAAGATGTCGGTCGCCGGCGTGTGGCCGATGGCGATGAACAATCCGTCGACAGCAAGCTTGTCGGTCGCGTCCGTTTTCACATTGCGCAAGGTGAGGCCGGTGACGCCTTTCGGATCGCTGGTGCCGTGAACTTCGTCGACAACGGTGTCGTAGACGACGCTGATCTTCTTATGCGCCGTCAGCCGAAGCTGATTGGTCTTGTCGGCGCGCAACGCGTCGCGGCGATGGATCAAGGTGACGTGGTCGGCGAAATTTGTGAGGAACAATGCTTCTTCGACCGCCGTGTTGCCGCCGCCGACGACGGCCACGCGCTTGTTGCGATAGAAGAAGCCGTCGCAAGTGGCGCAAGCCGAAACGCCGAACCCTTTGAATTCTTCTTCGGATTTCAAACCGAGCCAGCTTGCCTGCGCGCCCGTCGCGATGATGAGTGTTTCCGTGGTGTAGCGTGTGCCGGAATCACCCACCAAGGTGAATGGGCGCCGCGCCAGGTCCGCCGCCATGATGGTGTCGGACACAATTCTGGTGCCGACATGCTCGGCCTGCGCCTGCATCTGCTCCATCAGCCACGGGCCCTGAATGGCTTCGGCGAAGCCCGGATAGTTTTCGACCTCGGTGGTGATGGTGAGCTGTCCGCCCGGCTGGATGCCGCCGATCAGGACCGGTTCGAGCATGGCGCGGGCGGCATAGATCGCGGCCGTGCACCCCGCCGGACCGCTACCCAGAATCACGACTTTCGATGGTCCGGCTTGTGACATGCTTTTTCCTTGGCCGGGGCAGGAATGCGTGCCCCAAGCGGGACCGCGACGCGCCCCCTAGGCATCTTCGACGGATTGCTTTCGTTCATATCGGAAGGGCGGGACAAAAGGTCAAGTCGGGATCGGAAAGCCATGACCAGCCTAGGTTTTCTGCGTAAACATTAGAATGCGAATGGTTCCCATCGAAGGGGCCGGGACCGAATCGTGTGCGTTCACCAACCCCTGTGAATTGATGCGTTGCACCCTCGAAACATTATTGCTAATCCCCACTCAGGAGGCGGTATAATGAGGTGTCTAAACATTTAGGGTTTAACAACAATGGAACATCACAAGCTCGACTCCATCGACATGCGCATCCTCTCAGAACTGCAGTCGAATGGGCGAATTACCAACGTAGAACTCTCCCGTCGCGCCAAGATTACCGCTCCTCCGTGTCTGCGCCGCATGCGCGCATTGGAGAAGGCCGGTTACGTGCGCGGTTATCACGCCGACCTAGACGGCAAGTTGTTAGGTTACGAAGTATCCGGTTTTGTTTTTGTCGGTCTGTCGAGCCAGGCCGAATCCGATCTCAAACAATTCGAAGATCAGGTGCGCGCGTGGCCGATGGTGCGCGAGTGCCACATGCTTTCGGGTGAAGTCGATTTCCTTCTGAAGGTCGTCGCGAAGGATCTCTCCGCGTTCCAGACCTTCATCACCGACACGCTAACGGCGGCGAAGAACGTGGCGAGCGTGAAAAGCTCTCTCGTGATCCATCCTACGAAGAACGAACCGGGCGTTCCGATCGAAGCGCACTAGCTGGTGATGCTTCTGCCTTTGGTTTCGGGCAGGAAGAACAGCGTCACCACGAAGCCGATGCCCGCGATGATCACGGGATACCACAGGCCGGCATAGATATTGCCGGTCGCGGCCACGATGGCGAAGGCGGTTGCGGGCAAGAACCCCCCGAACCAGCCGACGCCGACGTGATACGGCACTGACATGGCGGAATAACGAATGCGTGTCGGGAACAGCTCAACCAATGTTGCGGCTTGTGGGCCATAAAGGGCCGCAGCCGCGATGATGAACACCAGCAGCGCCGCAAGCGCCCCCATCATGTCGACGCGAGACGGATCGGCCGAGGGCGGGTATCCCGTCGCGCGCAACGCATCGCGCAAGGTGGTTTCGAAATAGCCGCGCTGTTTGGCGAGTTCGGCGGGCGCGAGCTTGCGTCCGTCGAGGCTTTCCACGGGCAGGCTTCCCACATGCACGACGGCGCGCGCGCCGGCGGCCGCGTTTTCGGTGTGATAGGGCACGCCCATCTTGGCGAGCGCCGAACGTGCGATGTCGCAGGATGTTTTGAACTGCGCCCTGCCGATCAGATCGAACTGGAACGAGCAATCGGCCGGATCGGCATTGACGATCACGGGCGAGGTGATGGAGGCGGATACCAGCGCCGGATTCACGGCTTGCGTCAGCAGATGGAACCCGGGAAAGAAGCTGACGGCGGCGAGCCCCAATCCGAACAGCATCACCGGCTTGCGCCCGATCCGGTCGGAGATGATCGCGAACGCCATGTGCAGCGGCGCCGACACCAAGGTGATCACCATGATGAGAAGGTTCACCGTCGCCGGTTCCACCTTCACCACGCGCTCAAGGAAGAACTGCGTGTAGAACTGCGCGGTGTACCAGACCACGCCCTGACCCATCAGCAGCGCAAACAGCACGATCAGCACCAGCCGCAAATTCGGCCATTGCAGAAAGGCTTCGGAGAGCGGTGCTTTCGACGTCTCGCCTTCTTCCTGGATGCGGCGGAACACCGGCGATTCATCGAGTTGCAACCGTATCCACAAGGAAACGCCCAGCAGCAGCACCGACACCAGGAATGGAATGCGCCAGCCCCAATCGTCGAACGTGTCTTCGCCGAGCCATGTGCGCGTGGTGAGGATCACGCCCAGTGCCAGAAACAGACCCAGCGACGCCGAAACCTGAATCCAGCCGGTCGCCTGTCCGCGATTCTGCGGCGAGGCATGTTCGGCGACATAGATCGCCGCCCCGCCATATTCGCCGCCCACGGCAAATCCTTGCGCCACACGCAGCAGCACCAATATCCACGGCGCGAGAATTCCGATGGAATTGTAATCGGGCAAAAAGCCCACCGCGAAGGTCGCCAGCCCCATGATGGTGATGGTCACGAGGAAGGCGCGCTTGCGGCCGGTCCGATCGCCGATATGCCCGAACACGATGGCGCCGAAGGGCCGCACGAAGAAGCCCGCGGCGAAGGTGAGCAGCGCGAAGATAAAGCCCTGCACCTCGCCGGCGCTGGCGAAGAAGTGTTTGGCAATGATGGCGGCCAGCGATCCGAAGATGAAGAAGTCGTACCACTCGAACACGGTCCCCGCAGCCGATGCGGTCACCACCCATCCGATGCGCGTCTTTAACGGCGCGCGGCCAATGTCCTCGGTTGCGGTCATGCGGTTTCTCCCCCGCGAAGTGCTAACCGTGGGTAGCCATTTACGCAAGCAGAGCGGAATGCCGCTGGGGGTAAGGGCCGGTTTTATGCCGCGCCGGGCAAGGCTTTGACGCGCTGCGGGAGCTGGCCGCCATTGGCCTTGGCGATCTGGCGGGCCATCAGCACTTCGGGACGGTTGAACACGAAGGCATGCAGGATGACGTTGACGTTCTCGCCGTCATCGGAGAGCGGCAGGAAGATCGCATCGAACGCTTCATATCCGCTGGCGAACGCATCGGCATCGCCATAGGCGTGGATCGGCGCACATTCCTTCGCCGCGGTGCGCATCACGGCGAGCACCGCATGGGTCACGGCGGGGCCGAGTTTCGCAAACGACTCGCTCACCGTCTTGCCGGTCGCTTCGGTGAGGAAATATTCGGTGACCAAGGTGCCGATCAGGCGGTAGCGGAAATCCTGCGCGCCGGGCAGCACATCGGCCATGATCACCCAAGCCAGATGTTCGCGCAGTTCGGACGGACGGATGTCGGCGCGGGCGGGCATCTTGCGGCCGCCGCGCTTCGCTTCCCAATAGTCGCGCAGGAAGGCGAGTGTGGGGTTTTCCAGCTTTCCCGGATTCAGTTGCGCGCCCACATGAGGCATACGGTCGGACATTTTGGCAGGGCCCCGGGAACACTCGCGATGTGCTGAGCGTAAGCCACGGCTCGTTAATGCAAGGTTAGAATGTTGCGCAATCCTTGCGGCGATGACACGAAAATCAGGCCTGAGCGAGGCGGCTCCCACGCCTGCTATAGGCGAAATAGACGACAAGACCGGCGGCATTCCACACAAGAAAGGACGTTTGCGTGAACAGCGGCAGATTGGCGAACAGATAAAGACAGCCCGCCACCGCAAGCGATCCGACCAGCCACCACAGCGGCGTGCGAAAAACGCGCGGACGCTGCGGTTCGCGCATCCGAAGTACCATCATGCAGACTGCCACCGCCACGAAAGCGCAGAGCGTGCCCGCATTGGCGAGCTCCGCAATGGCCTTGAGCGGCGCGACACCGGAAATGATCGCGGCCCAGACGCCGGTAAGCACTGTCATCACAATCGGCGTGCCGGTGCGCGGACTGACGCGCGCCAGCCGTTGCGGCAGCAATCCATCGCGCGCCATCACGAAGAAGATGCGGCTTTGCCCATAAAGGAACGCCATGATGACGCTTGGCAACGCCACAATGGCGGCCACACCGATCAAATTCGCCGCCACCGGATGATGCAATTCCCGCAGGATGAGGGCGAGCGGTTCGGCGCTTTTCGACAGACTTTCAACCGGTGCCGCGCCGATCGCCGCTGCCGCCACAATCATGTAGATCAGGGTGCACAAAACCATCGATCCGACGATACCGATGGAAAGATCGCGTCCGGGATTTTTGGTCTCTTCGGCGGCGGTGGAGATTGTGTCGAAACCGTAGAACGCGAAGAAGATCAGGGATGCCGCGGGCACGATGCCCAGCTTCACGCCTTCGGGCGTGAGCGTGTAGAGTCCGTGGGGCGCAAACGGTGAGAAATGCGCATTGTCGAAAGCGGGCAGGGCGAGGAACACGAACGCGCCCAACGCCACCAGCTTGATCACCACCAGCAGGAAATTCACCGTCGCACTTTCCCGCGTGCCGAGCGCCAGAAGCCCCGCGACCGCCAAGGAAATGAGCATGGCGGGCACATTGAGAACGCCGCCAGCCTGCGGTCCCATCAACAACGCATCGGGAATCGGAAGATGGAGCGAGTGGATCACGCCCGCCGCATAAGCCGACCAGCCCACGGCCACCGCCGCGCACACCACGGTGTATTCGAGGATGAGGCTCCACCCCACGATCCATGCGATCAATTCGCCGATCACCGCATAGCTGTAGGTATAGGCGCTGCCCGCCACCGGCATCATCGTGGCCATTTCGGCGTAAGCCAGCGCCGCACAAGCGCACACCACACCCGCCAGCGCGAAGGAAAGGATCACCGCCGGTCCCGCCAGCCCGGCGCCGATTCCGGTGAGCGTGTAGATCCCGGTTCCCACTATGGCGCCCACCCCCAGCGCCACCAGATGCGGCCAGCCGAGCGTGGGTTTCAGCCGCTGCGCGGCGGCCAAATGAGCCGCATCGACGGATTTACGCCGGTTCCAGAATGACATGCGATGCCCCTCGGTCGCCTTTTCTTACCTTCACCTTGGGAGGAGGTCGACGTCGCTACAGATTCCGTGCGTGAAGGCCCCACCCGGCGCCGTACCGCTGCACGACGCCGACCTCCCGGAGGGGAGGTAAGTCGAGGATGTTTACCCCTCATAAACCTAACGAAAACAGGGCCGTAACCATTTGGGTTGTAATTTTCGGGCATGACCAGGGGAAGTCTGTCCGCAGCCCTAATGCTGGCATTCATGTGCGTGCATGGCGCTGCCATCGCGGCGACGGTCGATATCGCGATCACCGATACGAACGGCAAACCGGCTGCAAACGCCATCGTGAGTCTCGCGGCCGAAAACGGCGCGACGCCTGCGCCGGCGAATATTCCAAACGAGGCGACGATCGACCAGCGCAACCAGATGTTCGTTCCCCTGGTGGTGACGATCCGCAAGGGCGGTCATGTGGTGTTCGCCAACAACGATGCGACCATGCATCAGGTCTATTCGTTTTCGCCGATCAAACAATTCGAATACGAGATCAGGCAGGGCGAGAAATCCCCACCTGTCGTGTTCGACAAGCCGGGCGTCGCCGCCATCGGCTGCAACATCCACGACAATATGGTGGCGTTCGTCTATGTCGCGGATTCGCCGTGGACGGTGACGACCGACGAACAGGGCCATGCACGGATCGCCAATGTGCCCGCGGGCGTTTATCGCGCCAGCGTGTGGCATCCGAAACTCGCGCCGGGGCGCGCGCCGCCGACGGCGGAACTTCAGGTGTCGGGCGATAGCGCGAAGCTGTCACTGCCGGTGCCGCTGCTCGGCGGCGCGATGCCCGGCATGAAACATTCGCACAGTCAGGACTATTGAGGCATGACGTTCCGCCGCCGCCTCGCCCTGTTCCTGATCGTCACGCTGATCGGCGTGCAGGTGTTGAGCGCGGCCATCGGTTATGGGTTCCTGCGCCATTCGCTGGTCGAAAAGGGCAAGCGCGAACTCACGGCGGAAGCTGCCGTGTTCACCCGCCAGCTCAACGTGCTATCGGAACGTGCGACCGAAGGCGTGGAAGTTCTCTCGCTCGATTACGCATTGCGTCAAGCCATCGCGCAGCACGACTACGACACCGAATTGTCGGCGCTGCGCAATCACGGCCACCGCATCGGCGCCACACGCATGTTGCTGATAGGCCTCGACGGCAAGATCACTGCCGACACCGGCGCGCCGTTCGAACAGGGCGGCGCGTTCGTTTATTCCGGCCTGTTGAGCGACGCGGCGGTCAATAGCCGTGGCACCGCGATCGCCACCCTTGACGGCCGCGTCTATTGGATCGTCGCGGTGCCGGTGCTGGCGCCGGTCCCGATTGCTTTCATCGCCGCCTGCATTCCCGTCGACAACGCCTTGCTCGACAAGCTGCGCACCATGAGCGTGGAACAGCGCTCCATCGCCCTGGCGACGCGCGGGCAGGGCAAATGGGAGGTCGTGGCCCGCACGAAGGATTACGTCAACGTCATCTTGCCGAGCAGACATGCGGTTGAAGCGAGCGTTGTCGCCACGAAGGGCCGCGAATTTCTGACTGTCACCGCGCCGCTGCCGGTTGCCGCGCACAGCGAGCCTGTTTTTGTGATCCTGGACTATCCGCTCGATGAAGCGCTTGCGCCTTATCTCGCCATCGCCAAGCCGATCCTCGCGGTGGTGGCCGGCGCGCTGGTGCTTGCCTTGATCGGTTCGATGCTGATCGTGCGCACCTTCTCGCAGCCCCTGGAACAGTTGGCCGCCGCCGCACGCCGCATCGCGGGCGGCGATTACACCAAGCCCGAGCGGCTGAAACAGCGCGACGAACTCGGTCATCTCTCCGATGCGCTGATCAACATGACGCAATCGATTGCCGAACGCGAGGCGGCCCTCACCTCCGCGATCAACAGTCTTGAGATCGCGCGCAACGAAGCGGTGCGGGCCAACGAGGCCAAATCGCATTTCCTCGCCAATATGAGCCACGAATTGCGCACGCCGCTGAACGCCATTGTCGGATTCGGCGAGATGCTGCAGCAGGAAGTGCTCGGGCCCCTGGGCGTCAAACGCTATGGCGAATATGCGGGCGACATCGTGGGCTGCGGGCATCATCTGCTGTCGCTCGTCGCCAAGATGCTCGACCTTGCCGATTTTGAGGCGGGAAAGCTCTCGATCAAGCGAGAAAGCGTTTCGCTCGCCACGCTTCTGCGCAACAGCATCACCCTGCTGCAGCCTCTGGCCGACAAGGGCGGCGTGGCTGTGAGCGTTGCGGGCGACATCTCCGCACTGCCGGATTTCTCCGGCGACCCGGCGAAATTGGGAACAGCCATCCACGGCGTGCTGCACAATGCCGTCAAGTTCACGCCGAAAGGCGGAACGATTTCGGTCTCCGCTGCGCAGACGCGTCACGACATCCGTCTGGCCGTCGAAGATACCGGCATCGGCATGCAACCCGAAGACGTCGCGTTTGTCGTGCGGCCGTTTCACCGGCTGCGCTCCGCGCTGGACGGCCAGCATCAGGGAACGGGGTTGGGCCTTCCGTTTGCCAAGGCCATCGTCGAACAGCACGGGGGCACGCTCACCATCTACAGCGTTCCCGGCGAAGGCACGCGCATCGAAATCGTCCTGCCGCTTGCGGCAAGTGCATTGAGCGACGCCGCATGAAACGCGCGCTCGCCACGTTCGCGTTCCTCTGCGCAGGCCTGTGCGCCACGGATGTTTTTGCCGTGGACTTCGGGTTCGAAGCCTATGGCGATCTTCGTCTCATCGCGCCATCGAACGAAGTGTCCTATCTTGCCGGCGGTTTGGGCAAAACACGCTACGGTTCGGAAGAAAATTCGCCCGATGCGCATGTTGCGGAAATCGCCGTGCAGGCGCACGCGCAGTTCACCGGCGAGCTTTCAAGTGTGGTCGTTCTGCGTTCCGACCCGCAACACGGCCTGGCCGCCGACATCCTCGAAGGCTATGTGCGCTATCGTCCCGTCTCGACCAACAATTGGCGCTGGACGGTGAAAGCGGGAGCGTTCTTTCCGGCCATATCGCTCGAAAACACCGAAACCGCCTGGACGAGCTATTGGACGCTCACACCGTCGGCGATCAATTCCTGGATCGGCGACGAATTGCGGACCATCGGGGCGGAAGGCAAAGCGGAGTGGCGCGACGAGGAACGCACGTTGAGCGTTACCGGCGCATTGTTCGGGTTCAACGATCCTGCGGGCGTGATGATCGCCCATCGCGGTTGGACGTTCGACGACAGGCCGGCCGGTCTTCTCGAACATAGCCGCGAGACCGATGCGGTGGCGATTGCGTTTCACGAACCCATTCCCTATCAGGCGCAGCTCTTCGCCGAGATCGATCATCGCATCGGCTGGTATGCGCAAGCCTCCTGGCAGGAAAACGGGATCGGCCGCATCGACGTGACGCGTTACGACAATCGCGGTCTGCCCGACCGCGAAATGGGCGATCAGTATGCCTGGGAAACCCATTTCTGGAGCGGCGGTCTGCGCACCGGTTACGGCGAATTCACGCTGCTCATGCAGGGCATGAACGGCTACACCTCCGTCGAACCGTTCGAGGATTTCGAGGTCGAAACCGATTTCAAGGCGGCCTATGCCCTTATCGGCTGGGAACGCGGCGAATGGCGGCTGGCCGGGCGCGCCGATGTGTTCCAGACGCGCACCAAGACGCCGTTCGGACCGAACAGCGAAAGCGAAGACGGGCACGCTTTTACCCTGGCGGCGACCTGGTTGCCCGAGGAATGGCTGCGGCTGACCGGTGAATTCCTGAGCGTGGACTCCACCCGCGCCCAGCGGGCAATCCTGGGTGTTTCTCCGCACCAGATCGACAATCAATTCCAGTTCGCCGCGCGCTTTTATTTATAAGCGCCTTGCGGCAGACTTCCTTTCGCTTTTCGAAGAAGGCGAGGGGGCCATGGAAATCAACGGCGTCGCACACGTTTATCTGACGGTCGGCAATTTCGCGCGCGCGCGCGAATTCTACGGCAAGCTGCTGCCCTATCTGGGATTGCGCGCGGTGCTGGATGTCGACGGCAATTTCTATTGCGTCGGCGGCCGTACCGCCGTCGGCATCATGGCCGCGGACAAGGAACATGAGGGCGGACGCTTCATGCAGAAACGCACTGGCCTGCACCATGTCTGCTTCCGTGCCCGCGAACGCAGCGACATAGATGAAGCATATGAGTTCCTGAAATCCATCGGTGCTGCAATCGTTCATGGGCCGCAGGAGGATTTCTGGGCGCCGGGCTATTACTCCGTGCTGTTCGAAGACCCGGACGGTATCCGGCTCGAAATCAATCACGTTCCCGGCAAGGGTTTGTTCGGGACCTCGGAACAGAAATTGGGCGCGACCTGACCGCATGCCGCATATAACAACCGACGCCAACGAGATCGCGGACGCGATCATCGCACAGGTCGGCAAGACCATTGTGCTCGGCCTGCCGCTGGGGTTGGGCAAGGCGCCGCACATCGCCAACGCGTTGTTCGTCCGCGCTGCCGCCGATCCGTCGATCAAGCTCACCATCTTCACCGCGCTGACGCTTGAGAAACCGCGCTACAAGAATGCCCTCGAACGCCGCTTCCTCGAACCGGTGATCGAAAGGCTTTTCGGCGATTGGCCGGAACTCGCTTATGCCAAGGCGCTGCGCACCGGCACCTTGCCGCCCAATATCGAGGTCAACGAATTCTTCTTCCTCGCGGGACGATGGCTCGGCGTTCCTCGCGCCCAGCAAAGCTATATCGCGGCGAACTACACCCACGCCACGCGCTATCTCGTCGAGCGCGGCGTCAATGTCATCGCGCAACTGGTCGCCAAGCGCGGCGACCGCTACAGCCTTTCCGGCAACACCGACATCACGCTTGATCTGTTTAAAGCGCGCGACGAAGGCAGGGCGCAATTCCTGGTCACCGCGCAGGTCAATTCCGAACTCCCCTTCATGCACGGCGAAGCCGATCTTCCGGCGGGAGATTTCGATTTCATTCTCGATAGTCCGTCTACGGACTTTTCCCTGTTCGCCCCGCCGCACGAACCCATCGGCGATGCCGAATACGCCATCGGCCTCCACACCGCGCCCCTCGTGCCCGATGGCGGTACGTTGCAAATCGGCATCGGCAAGGACGGCGATGCCGTGGCTCAAGCCCTGATCCTGCGTCACCGCGACAACGACATTTTCCGCAAAGCCCTCGCCGCGCTCGACCCGAACGCCTCTGGCCACCTCGAGCGGTTCGAAACCGGCCTCCACGGCTTGAGCGAAATGCTCGTCTCCGCCTTCCTGCAACTGATCCAATCCGGCGTGATCAAGCGCGAGGTCGAGGGCGCTCTCTTGAACGCCGGATTTTTCCTCGGCCCCAAGTCCTTCTACAGCGCGTTGCGCGAAATGCCGGAAGCGCAGCGCGAGAAGATCCGCATGCGCGCGATCTCTTTCACCAACCAGCTCTATGGCGACGAGGACACCAAACGCCGCCAACGCCCCGGCGCCCGTTTCATCAACAGCACCATGATGGTGACGTTGCTGGGTGCCGCGATCTCCGACGGATTGGAAGACGGCCGCGTGGTCAGCGGTGTCGGCGGCCAGTATGATTTCTTCGCGCAGGCCTTCGCGCTCCCCGATGCCCGCGCGATCCTCACGCTCAATGCCACGCGCGGCCATGGTTCGCGCGCCACCTCGAACGTCCGCTGGTCTTACGGCCACCAAACCATTCCGCGTCATTTGCGCGACATCGTGGTGAGCGAATATGGTGTCGCGAATTTGCGCGGCTGCACCGATGCGCAGGTGATCGCGGCCCTGCTCAACATCGCCGATTCCCGTTTCCAGGACGAATTGCTGCGACAGGCGAAAGATGCAGGCAAAATCGCGAAGTCGCACGAGATTGCGCCGCAATACCGCAACAACACACCCGAACGCATCAAACGCGCGCTCCAACCCTTCCGCGAACATCTGCCCGCATTCCCCTTCGGATGCGATTTCGACGAAACCGAACGCCGCCTGATGCCCGCGCTTGAGCGCTTGCAAAACGCATCGGCCTCGCCGCTTGAACTGGTGCGTCTGGCCTTGCGCGGTTTTGTCGGTGGCGAAGAGGCGGCTTTGGCCCGGATGCAGCTCGACCGTCCTCGAAGCTTGCAGGACCGGATCTACAAATTGCTGTTACGAGCCGCGCTGCGCGAGTGATTTCGCGTCTCTCCCGCGGTAGTCTCGGTCCACAACAAACGGGAGGATGCCGATGACAGGGAAATGGATCATGGCGCTTTCGGGCGCGGCGCTGATGGCAAGCGCGGCGTTTGCCGCCGAACCCGCGTCATTGCCGCCAAACATCGCCGCCGCCGTAAGCAATCCTTTACGTCCGACGATGGACCGGGAGCGCGACGCCAATCGCAAGCCCGCAGAGGTTCTTGCCTTCGCAGGCGTCAAGGAGGGCGATCAGATCGCCGAGCTCGTTCCCGGCGGCACGCCCAAAGGCGGTTATTTCACGCGCCTTCTCAGCGGCGCCGCAGGCAAGGAAGGGCATGTCTACGCGTTCTATCCCACCGAATTCGACGAGTTGCTGAAGAAGCTGAACAGCTCGATCCCCGGCGAGGATTCCAGCTTTCCCAATGTCAGCATCGTGCACCAACCGCTGGCGAGCTTCACCGCACCGGTCCCGCTCGACCTCGTGTGGACATCGCAGAACTACCACGACATGCACGATAGTTTCGCGGGCGGCCTCGACATGTCGGTGCTGAACAAGGCTATCTTCGACGCGCTCAAACCGGGTGGTATCTATCTGGTGCTAGATCATGCGGCCGCACCCGGCTCGGGATTGCGCGACACCGAAACGCTTCACCGCATCGATGAAGCCGCCGTGAAGAAGGAAGTCGAAGCGGCGGGCTTCGTGCTGGAAAGCGAAAGCAATATCCTGCGCAACCCGGCCGACCCGCACACCGCGAAGATCTTCGACCCCGCAATCCGCGGCCACACCGATCAGTTCATCCTGAAATTCAGGAAGCCAAAATAAGTTTGGGTTCTGCACGCCGTAAATTTGCACGCGGAGGCGCGGAGGACACGGAGTTGAATTTTCTCCTCCGCGCATTCCGCGTCTCCGCGTGATTCAATTTTTGCCAGGCTTCAACAGGGTGGCCCGCATTCGCGGGTCGTGACAGCCGCGCGTCTAGAACGTCAAGCAAATCTTCCCGAAATGCGCGCCCGCCTGCATGCGTTCCAGCGCAGCCGGCAATTCTTCCAGCTTATACGTCCTGTCGATCACCGGTTTCAGCTTCCATTTGTCGATCGCGGCTGCCATTGCCGCGAACTCCGCACGGCTTCCCACGCTGATGCCGATGAGGCGCAAATTCTTGCTGAACAGAACGGGGATCATAATATTCTGCGACCATCCGCCCAGCACGCCGATGATCACAATCGCGCCGCCCACGCGCGCGGCCATCAGCGATTGCGGCAAGGTGTTCTCGCCGCCCACTTCCACCACCACATCCACCCCGTGCCCGCCGGTGAGTTCGAGCGCCTTCTTTCCCCATTCCGGCGTCGTGCGATAATTGATGAGGTGATCGGCCCCCAGCTTCTTCGCATGCTTCAGCTTCTCGTCGCTGCTTGACGTCGCGATCACCTTCGCGCCCGCGGCCTTGGCGAATTGCAGCGCAAAGATCGAAACCCCGCCCGTACCCTGAACCAGGATCGTATCGCCGGGCTTGATCGGCGCTTCGTCCATGATCGCGCGCCACGCAGTCAGTGCTGCGCACGGCAAGGTCGCCGCTTCCTCGAACGATAGATGCGCGGGAACCGGATAAACGCCTTCAGCATCGATCAGCATGTGTTCCTGCAACACGCCGGGCGCCGATCCGCCCAAGGCGAGATTGCGGCTTTCCGCCGTCACCGGCCCGTCCATCCAGCTTTGAAAGAAAAGGGGACACACACGGTCGCCCACCTTCACGCGGCCCACGCCGTCTCCCACGGCTTCCACCACGCCCGCGCCATCCGAAAAGGGGATCAGCGGAAGCGGCGCCCCGCCCATGCCCTTGATGGTGATGAGATCGCGATAGTTGAGCGATGCCGCCTTCATGCCCACCACGATCTGGCCTCTTCCGGGCGCGGGACGTGGCTTTTCCACCAGCCGCAAGTTCTCGATTCCGAAAGCGTTTTCCAATTCCCACACGCGCATAGGGTTTTTCCGTTTTGAGTTCCAGGCGTCTATCAGAAGACCCATGCGGCCACGGGTCAACGCGCCTTGCGCCCCTTCGCTATATATATGTGTCGAACGCGGCGTTTCCGGCGGGAACCAAGCGGCGTCCGGGAGCCCATGTTTCTTCTATCGCATCACGAAGTCGAACAGTTGATCGCGACCTATGGCTATGGGGTCGTGGTGGCGCTCAATTTCATCGAAAGCTTCGGTATTCCGGTTCCCGGCGAAACCGCGCTTGTCGCATCGGCGATCTATGCCGGCACCACGCACAAGCTGAACATCTACTTTCTGGTGGGCACCACCGTACTCGGCACCATCATCGGCGACATTGTTGGTTTTTTGCTCGGCGGCTGGGTGGGTTTTTGGCTGCTCACCCATTACGGAAAATATATCGGGCTGCACGAACGGCGCATCAAGCTCGGGCAATATCTCTTCCTGCGTTACGGCGCGGCCATGGTGTTCGCGGTGCGATTCATTCCGCCCCTGCGCGGCGTGATCGCGTTCCTGGCCGGCGCCAACCAGATGTCGCGGCGGCGTTTCCTTTCTTCGGCGGTGAGCGGCAGCCTGTTATGGGCCTCGATCTTCGGATTCGGGCCCTATTGGCTGGGCGAGGCGGCGCATCATCTGGCGCGGCCGCTATGGATTTCGCTGTTGTGCGCGGCGGTGGTGGTCGTCGCTGCTGCGGCCGTCTTTATCCATCGCAACGAAGCCCGGCTGGAAGACGAAGCCGAAAAGGCGCTTCCCGGGCCGGTGCAGCCGCTGCGGCGGCGTCGTTAAGTCCTGCCGCCCTGCGGGGCGGCAAGAACGAAAATTTCGCGTCACAAAGAAATCTTCGCCCCCACCTTCCCCTCGTCGCGACAGCTTCGTCCTATAGGCCGAGGTTCGCACGAACCAACCAAGCCGGGGGAACTGCTGGGGATGGCCGACACGACATCGGAAACCAGCCGTGAAGAACGAGGCAACGCTTTGAACGCGCCGGTCAACGCGTCCGAGGTGGAGGCATGGTTCGTGCGCGAGGTGCTGCCGCTGGAGTCCATGTTGATGCGTTTCCTGCACCAGAACTGGCGCAACAAGGCGGACATCGAGGATTTCCGGCAAGAGATCTATGCGCAGGTTCTCACCGCTGCGGAAAGCGGCTTGCCCGAACGCGCCAAACCTTTCGTGCTCACCACCGCGCGCAATCTGTTGATCGACCGTGTGCGCCGCGAACATGTGGTTCCCATTGACGCCGTTTCCGATCTCGATGCGCTGGGTGTGGCGATCGACGAACCGGGGCCGGAACGCAACGCCATCGCACGCGATGTTCTGCGGCGCCTGCAGGATTCGCTTGATCGTCTGCCGCCGCGCTGCCGCGAAGCGTTCACTCTGAAACGTCTCGAAGGCCTTTCGCGCGCCGAAGTGGCGCAGCGCATGGGCATTTCCGAACGCATGGTGACGGAACACATGGCGCAAGCCGTCTGCCAGCTTGCCGACATGCTCTACGGCGAACCGCTCGACACGCGGAGCAAGCCATGAACGCGCCCGCCCCCAACGCCAAGGACGTGAACGCCACCGCCGCCACATGGTTGGTGCGCATGAACGCCGAAGACTGGAGCGAAGACGATCAGAAGATGTTCGATACCTGGCTCGTCCAGTCGCCCGCGCATCGCGCGGCCTATTGGCGATTGAAGGCCGCTTACGCGGAAACCTCTCGCCTTCAGGCGCTGCGTCGGCCGCAGCAGGGAAGGGGACCGCGCAAATCCGCGATGCCCTTTCTCGCCGCGACGGCCGCAACGCTCATAGTCGCAAGCATTGTCGCCGCCGCCACCATCAGCTTCGCGCCGCAGTCTTCGGAACGCTATGCCACGCAAGTCGGCGGCAGCAAGACGCTGGCGCTGCGCGACGGAACGCGCATCGAATTGAACACCGCCACGGAAGTGCGCGTGTCCCTGACAAAGACACAACGCACCGTCTGGCTGGATAAAGGCGAAGCGTTCTTCGAAGTCGCGCATGACGCGCAGCGCCCGTTCATCGTCATGGTCGCGGGCCACCGCGTCACCGACATCGGCACCAAATTCCTTATCCGCCACGATCCGGCGCGTCTCGAAGTGGCCGTGGTCGAAGGCAAGGTCGGCTTCGATTCTTCCGATCCCGCTTCGCGCGCGCAACCGCTGCAACTCGCGGCGGGCGACGTTCTTGTCGCCACGCCGCACGCGATCACGGTGAAAGCCAAGCGTGAGGAAGATCTCGCCACCGAACTCGGCTGGCGGCGTGGAATGCTGATCTTCCACCATACGACGCTCGGCGAAGCAGCCGCGGAATTCAACCGTTACAACGGGCACCAGCTTGTGGTGGGCGACAGTGCCAGCGCGCTCACCATCAACGGCGTGTTCCCGAAAAACGACGTGCCGGCGTTCGTTCGCCTCGCACAAGCCGTTCTCAAGCTGCGCGTCGAAGATCAAGGGCACCAGACAGTCATCTCACGTTGAAGGCGTCAACACGAATTTCAGACGCGCGGGCAGCGCGTCAAACAGGGGGAAATATGACATCGGTTTATCTGCGTAACCTGCTTCTCGGAACCGCACTCGCCACGATTTTCGTGGGCCACGCAACCGCGCGTAGCTTCGACATTCCCGGCGGCTCGCTGGAAACCGCGCTGGACGCCTACGCCGCACAAACGGGAACGCCGCTGATCGTTTCGAACGACGCGATAAAAGGCATCCATTCGAAGGGCGTGAAAGGAGACCTCGCGCCGGGCGAAGCATTGATGCGTCTTTTGAGCGGCACGGGCTTCACCGTGCAGCGCGATCCCTCGGGCGGAATTGGGATTGTGCCGCAGCAACAGCAATCCTCCGTCGCCGATATTCCGCCGCTGCAACTCGCGCAGGCCACGCCGCGTGCAACGGTGGAAACGGTGACGGTCACGTCTTCGAAGCTCGGTGGCGCGGATGTACAGAGCATTCCCATCGCCATCACTGCGATGTCTCAAGAGCAATTGACGTCCACCCAGACCGCGGGCGGCCCCGATCTCGTCAAGCAGGTTCCGAACCTGACCTTCTCGAAAACAAATTTTACCGGTTACAACATCCAAATTCGTGGCATCGGCACGCAGGCCATTTCTGTCACGACCGATCCGGCTGTTGCCGTCTCGTTCAACGACATACCGTTCCTGCGCAATCATTTCTTCGAGCAGGAATTCTTCGATGTGTCGCAGGTCGAAGTTCTGCGCGGCCCGCAGGGCACGCTTTATGGCCGCAACGCGACCTCAGGCGTGGTCAACGTCATTTCGGCCCTTCCGACGGATCATTGGGAAGCGCAAGCCTCCGTCGATGTCGGCAACTACAACAATCGCCGCCTCGAAGGCATGCTCAACATTCCGATCTCCGGCGACGTGCTCGATCTACGCGTCGCGGGCGAATGGACAAAGCGCGACGGCTATTCGTTCAACGATGAGACGAACCATTCGACTGACGGACGCGATCTGTGGTCTTCGCGCGTATCATTGTTATTCCATCCTATTTCCAACCTGAAAGCCACCGGCATTTGGGAACACTTCCAGGAAGACGACGATCGTCTGCGCAGCGGCAAGCAGCTTTGCGAAAAGGATCAGGCACCCGCTGTCGTTAACGGCCCGACCGGACCTCAAGTCCCGGATTCCGGCCTAGACATCAACGCCAACTACGGCGCTATCTGGTTGCAACAAGGTTGCCGGTCGGCCTCCCTATATTCCGACAGCTCCTTCGAGACGCCGAATGCGTCCGCCGTGCCCTTCATTGCCGCGCTACAACTGATGTCGCCGTTCATGGTGCCGGGAACGGACCCCTATGCAGGGCAGACGCAATCGCATGACCTGCGTGTGATCAGCTCTTTGATCGATCCAAAATATCGCGCGAAGAATGATACGTTCGAGCTCAATGTAGATTACAACATAACGCCAGAGCTGACGCTGACCTCGCAGACCGCATACAATAAGGACAGCCTATACTCGACAGAGGATTTCAACCGTTACAATACGGCCGGCGGTATCTTCCTGGATCCGGGCGGCAAGACTCTCATCGGTCAGGATGGCCAGTATTGCGACCCGCAACTCGGATGTTCGGACCGCTTTGTGGCGCAGGACGTCTCCAACGAAAGCGCAGAGCAGTTTTACCAGGAAGTACGAATCCGGTCGTCGTTCAACAGCAAGCTGAATTTCGTGGCGGGCGGAAACTACCTGCGCTATCACACCCTGGAAAACTACTACATCTTCTCAAACGCGATTACGCTCGAGACGGAATACATAAACGCGGCGTTCACAGGGCACTATTCGGCGATGCCGGACGACGCTGCGCATATCCCATTTGACCAGTCGCTTGCGAATATTTGCGATGCCAAGCCTGTTCCCGACACCGATCCGATTGCGTTGGGGCACAGCACCGTTCTTGGACTGGGATGTGCGTATATCGACCCGAACGGGTTGGACAATCTGGACGGCCAGGGCCACAACTATTTCCGCAGTCAAAATCCTTACAGGCTGAGTTCATGGGCCGGATTCGGCGAGGTGTATTACGACCTCACCGACGATATAAAATTGACTGGCGGCCTGCGCTATACGGACGACAGCAAGCATTTTGACGTTACGCCAAGCTGGGCTCTAATAGCTTTCAAGGGGTATCCGACCACAAACATCATCAACCAGGAGTGGAAGGAGTTTACCGGGCGCGCCAACATTACCTGGACTCCGAAACTCGACTTCACCGATCAGTCGCTGTTCTATGCGTCGTACGCACGCGGCTATAAGGGCGGCGGAGCAAATCCTCCAGGCGTTATTCCGATCGAGGTCTCGACCGGGAATTTCGGCTACGACTACATCACTTCGCCAAGCAACCAGACGCATCCGGCAACATTCAAGCCTGAATTCAACAACGCGTTTGAATTGGGAACCAAGAACACCCTGATGGACGGGGACCTGGTTCTGAACGGCGACGTCTTTCTTTATAAATACAAAAATTACCAAATCTCGCAAATCATCGATCGGACCGCGGTCAACATGAATGTCGATGCCACCGTCAAGGGTGTCGAATTGGAGACGACATGGACTCCGCTGCCGGGGTTGAAGTTCGGCTTCAACAGTGGCTACGAAAACGCCACAGTCGATGACGGGCAATCCGCCATCGACATCATGGATCGCACGGCCGGCCACTCCGACTGGATGGTGGTCAAGCCGTTCATTACGCAAACGTCAAACTGCATTTTGCCCACCGATACCGTGAATGAAATATTGGCGGGCAATGGCCAGACCATTCCTTATGCATGCGTCTATGCCTATACGTTCCACGTCGATCCGGGAACAAACGCACCTTATACGCCCTATCCGTACTCGGACAGTTACGCCGGCTTCAATCCCGACACCGCGCCAAATCACGGCGAGGGTTTCAACAAGGATATTTCCGGCAACCAGTTGCCGAGTGCGCCGCACTTCACCGTTTCGCTCACCGGCGATTATACGATGCCGCTGTCCTCCGATTGGGCCGGAACGCTGCATGGTGACTTCTACTGGCAGTCGGACTCGTTTGCCCGCGTCTTCAACGACCGGCCGTACGACGAGATCCGCGGCTACACCAACATCAACATGGCACTGATCTTCACCAATCAGGATGGCTGGCAGGCGATGGTCTACGTGAAGAACCTGCGCGATACGACCGCCATCACCGGCGCCTTCCTGAACTCCGACGACTCGGCGCTGACGACCAACATCTTCGTCACCGACCCCCGCCTGTTCGGCATTCGCATCACCAAGAACTGGTAATCCCCACCACATCCGGCCACAGGGCGGCGAGGGCGACCTTGCCGCCCTTTTTCTTTGCGCCGGCGCAACAAGATTGCGTGTCCCGTTTTCCACCGGCGTTCGTCTATTTCGATGTGGCCCCAGGGTTCGATCCGCAGGAAGCTCGGGGAATGGGGAAGATGCCGGACAACGGTCGTGACGACGCCAACAGGCGCCCGCAAGGAGCGTCCGCTGCCATGCGCGACCTGAAGGACTGGTTCATTCGCGAAGTGTTGCCGCTGGAGTCCGCGCTGATGCAATTCCTCCGCCAGAACTGGCGCGACAAGGCCGACATCGCCGATCTGCGGCAGGATGTCTATGTCCGCGTCTTCGAGGCGGCGCAGAAGCAGATCCCCGATACCGCCAAACCCTTTGTGCTCACCACCGCGCGCAATCTCCTGATCGACCGCGTGCGCCGCGAACGCGTCATCCCCATCGAAACCATGGCCGATCTCGAAACGCTGGGTGCTGCGTCCAACGAGGTCAGTGTCGACCGCGCGCTGATCGCGCGCGATGCGCTCGCCAAATTGCAGGCCGCGCTCGACAAGTTGCCGCCGCAATGCCGCGAAGCCATCCTGCTGCGTAAAGTGGAAGGTCTTTCGCGCGGCGAAATCGCCGAACGCATGGGCGTCACCGAACGCACCGTCAACCGTCACATCGCCGAAGGCATGCGCGCTCTCGCCGACATGCTCTACAGCGAAGCCGCCGACCTGCGGAGGAAGTCATGACCGACTCCCAAACCGCAACGATGGTGGAAGAACAGGCCGCCGATTGGCTCGAACGCATGGACCGCGGCGATTGGAGCGAGGCCGATCAATCCCAACTCGACGCCTGGCTCGAAGAAGCCCCCGCGCACATGGTGGCGCTGTGGCGTCTCGACGGCGCCTGGAGTTTTGCCGATCGCCTCGCCGCATTGCGTCGCCCCAGCCTGCACGAAACGCTGATCGCGCGCGGTCGCGGCGTGTTGCCCATCGTGGCGAAAGCGGCCGCCGGTATTGCGCTGATTGCCGCCCTCGGAACGGCCGTGATGTATCTGGTACCGAAGCCCGCCGAGAAAACCTTCGCCACGGAAATCGGCGGCCGCAAGACGCTGGAATTGCCCGATGGTTCGCGCATCGAACTGAACACCGGCACGCAACTGCGCCTCGCCACCGATGGCACGCAACGCAAGGTCTGGCTCGATAAGGGCGAGGCCTTCTTCGACATCAAGCACGATGCCTCGCGCCCCTTCGTCGTCATCACCGCGGGCCATCGCATCACCGACCTCGGCACCAAATTCGTCGTGCGCGAAGCCGCCGACAGTCTGGAAGTCACGCTTGTCGAAGGCCGCGCCCGCTTCGAAAGCGCCGACACAGCGATCAAGCCGCAACTCGCGTTCCTGTCGCCCGGCGACGTCGTGGTCGCCACCGCAACCTCGATGGATGTGACGCGCAAGAGCCAAAAAGATTTGTCCGCCGATCTCGGCTGGCGCCGCGGCGTGCTCATCTTCCAGCACACCACGCTCGCCGAAGCCGCCGCCGAGTTCAACCGCTACAACACGCAGCGCCTCGTCATCGGCGACGCGAAGACCGCAAGTCTTCAGATCAACGGCACCTTCAAGAACGACGACGCCGCATCGTTCGCCGGCACCGCGCGCGCGGTGTTCGGACTGAAGGTCGAAAAGCACGGCGATGAAATCGTTCTGTCGCAATAGGCATTCGTGAAAAAGGGGGGATTATGAAACATCCGGCATATCCGAGAGCACTTCTCATGGGAACCGCGTGCGCGCTTCTGCTCGCAAGCGGCACATGGGCCGCGGATTTCAACATCCCCGCAGGCGATCTCGAATCCGCGCTCAACGCCTATACCAGCACGACCGGCGTAGATCTCATCGTTGCTACCGATGCGATCAAAGGCGTGCGCACCAAAGGCGCAATGGGTTCGATTTCCCCCGATGCCGCACTCTCGCGCCTCCTCTCCGGCACCGGCTTCCACGCCCAGCGCCAGCCGTCGGGTGCCATCGCCATTGTCGCGGGCCAGCAATCTTCCGCCGCCGACATTGCGCCGATGCAACTCGCACAGGCCATGCCCGTTGCCCGCGCCGTCGAAACCGTGACGGTCACTTCGTCGAAACTCGGTGGAGCGGACGTGCAAAGCATTCCGATTTCCATCACCGCGCTCAGCCAGGAGCAACTCACCGCCACCCAAACGAATGGCGGCCCGGACCTGATCAAACAGGTTCCGAACATGACCTTCACAAAAACGAATTTCAGTGGTTACAGCATCCAGCTGCGCGGCATCGGCACGCAGGCGATTTCCGTGACGACCGATCCCGCCGTTGCTGTGTCGTTCAATGACATTCCCTTCATACGCAATCATTTCTTCGAACAGGAATTCTTCGACGTTGGCCAGGTTGAAGTCCTGCGCGGACCCCAGGGCACGCTCTATGGCCGCAATGCGACCGCGGGCGTTGTGAATCTCACCTCGGCACGTCCCACCGATCAATTCGAAGCAATGGCAAGCGGTGAAATCGGCAATTACCACCAGCGCCGCTTCGAAGGCATGGTGAATATCCCCATCACCGACGACCGTCTGGATGTTCGCGTCGCCGGTGAATGGACGAAGCGTCAGGGCTATTCGTTCAATCAGATCGAAAATACGCGCATTGACGGCCGCGATCTGTGGTCAGGCCGCGTCACCATCGGCTTTAAACCCATGGAGAGTCTGCAGACCTATCTGATCTGGGAACATTTCTCCGAAGACGATGACCGTCTACGTTCCAGCAAGCAGCTTTGCAAGACGGACAAACCGCCGGCGACGGTCAATGGCGTGACTATCTATCCAGCCAGTCTGAATCTTTTCGGCGCGATCAGCCTTAGTCAAAACTATTTAAGCCAAGGTTGCCTGCCGACGTCGCTCTACAGCAGCGATGCGTTCCAGGTTCCTTATGGTTTTTCGCTACCCTATGCGAACGCCGTTGGCGTGGCCAATATGACTGCCAATCAAGACCTCGACCCATATTTGAATACGGTGCAATCGCCAAATCTACGCATCATCGAATCAACCGTCGATCCTGTCTACAAGGCGAAGAACGACATTGTCGAATTCAACGCCGATTACGATGTCTCGCCGACGCTGACATTGACCGCTCAAACGGGATTCAATCACGATTTTCTGTGGTCTTCGGAAGATTATAACCGTTTCAATACATCGCCCGGATTTTTCAGAGAAGCCTCCGATCCAAACGATACCTTCGGACGGGGCACAGTCGTCAACGGCTATTTCTGCGATCCGCAGGTTGGTTGCGCGAATCGGTTGGTTGCCGAAGACCTCGTGAAACAGCATTCGTGGCAGCTAAGCCAGGAAGTGCGCGTTTCATCGCATATGAGTGGGCCGTTCAACTTCACGCTGGGCGGCAACTATCTGCACTACGAGACGGCAGAAAACTACTATGTCTTTATAAATGGGCTGACCCTCTATTCGTTGACCGGGTCCGGCACCACATCCTATCCGCGTCCTTATGTTCCCGGTGTCTCGGACAATCACGAGTGCTTGCAGGCCAGCGGCGGCGGTGCCGGTGGCGGCGGATGGCAGTTCTCGCAACCGGGTGCCGTTAGCACGCCTTCAGAGGTGTGCATTTATGTGGATCCAAACTCGATTGAAAACGTCAATGATCAAGGACACAACTATTTCCTGAGTAAAAACCCGTATGTCCTGAATTCCTATGCAGCCTTCGGTGAAAGCAACTATCAAGTCACGGACGATTTCAAGCTGACAGCGGGCCTTAGGTGGACCGAAGACCGCAAACATTTTGTCCTGGTGCCCAGCCAGTTGATACTGGGAGGTTATGGGCAGGCCCCTACCGGTGACGTCAACCAGTCTTGGGACCAGTTCACCGGCCGCTTTGTCGCGAA
>DASZYI010000137.1:0-21573 GCA_035545475.1 Rhizomicrobium sp. | reverse complement strand
GTCTTTGCCTTTGAGTGTAAACGGCCTTTACAGAACGGAAGTTAACTCGATCCGCGAGAGATGAACGCGCCGCGCGCTCGCCCGCTGACGGCCTGTAGAGGCCGCTGGGGCGAGGCGTCCGGCGACCGCTCGCATCGCCTTCGGCTCGCTCGAACTCCCGCCGCCGCCCGCCGCGCGTGGGCCTGTCGGCCCACGCGACGGGATCCTCCCAGGTTGGTCGACGCTACATCTTGGCCTGTGTGGCAGACTTGACACACCACTAAATATGGGCGGATGGTCAGCATTGTTGACCTACAGGGCCACACATCATCCGATGAACCTTTTCGAGGTAATCACCATGCTCCCCATCATCCTGAAACTGATCTCACTGGTGCCGACTTCGGTCAGTATCATTGAGGCCACTATCGCCAACGTCGAAGCGGCGGAAACGACAGAAGCGAAAATCCACGCCATCGCTGACGGCGCGGAAAAACTCGCGAGCGCAATTCGCGCGACCCTATAACCCCCCAGCCGGTGTGGCGTGCGCAGCCTACCGCGCACGCCACACCAAACCGCCACCCGAAAGGAACTCACAATGGCAAAAACAACCGCACCGTTGCTCTCGTTCGAGGGCTCTGGCCAGATCGGAAAGACCCAGGTCTATTCGAAATGGCGCGGCGTCTCTTACGCTCGCCGCTATGTCACCCCGGCAAATCCGAACTCCGATAGCCAGAAGGCAACGCGCGGCGTCTTTCGCTGGCTATCTGGCACGTGGAAGCTGCTCGATCCCAATGTGCAGGCCACGTTCACGGCATTCGCGAAGGGCCAGCCCTTCACAAATCGCAACGCGTACGTGTCGAAAAACCTCTCCGGTTTGCGCGGCACCGATGCGGTTCCTGCCACGACACTCGCGGCGGGCGTCATGTCGCCCGGCGCGAACGGCGGCTTGGCTGCGGCGAGCATCGCCACTGCCGACCACGGCGACCACACCTTGGACATCACCATCAATCCGCCCGAAGTGCCGGATGGTTGGACGGTGGTCAAAGTCCACGCTGTCGCCTTCGTGCAGGCGAACGCGAACACCTCTGCGGTGTACACTTCGTACTACGGCAACGCGAACGCCGATCCGTGGACGGTCAACCTCGCCGGCGCTGGCGCTGCAACCTACGCCTGCTTCGGCTTCGTGGAATACACCAAGCCGGACGGATCGACGGCCTATAGCCCGTCGCTCTACGCGCAGCAGGTCGTCGCCTAAGCCTTGACAGGCTTCCGCAAGCCGGTCGTATGAGAAACCCCGTCGAGCAATCGGCGGGGTTTTTCTATGCCACGATCTGTACCGGGTATAAATCGAAGTCCCGGCGGCGCGAAAATTCGGGGCGTCGTGCACGTCTATTACAGCCCAAAGTTTAACCGTTGGATCGCTCGGAGCTGGCCGAAAGGCAACGGCGGCGACACAAACAAACGCCGCTGGTCTCGCGAGGCCTTCAGCAACGCAGTGCAGACATTGAAGCTCTGCGGCGCGGATGATCAGCAATTCGCGGAAGAAACGGCAAAAGCAACGCCGTACTTCAAGCGCGATATCCTGATGAAAATGGTGATGGGCACGCTTATCCCAGAAATGAAATTCGCCAACAAAACCTATGTCTCTGCAAGGATCGCCAACATGAACATTCAACAAGGCTTAGACACTATCAGTCAAACGACCGGCGCAATGGTCGTTCGCACACCGGATGGCTGGGTTGCGCTCGTGCCCGGCGATGACGGCGACATTCTAACCTTCGACAGCCTTTCAGGCTTGCCACAATGGCAGCCGAACACTGGCGGCGGCGGCGGCGGCGGTTATCCCGCTGGCACACCGCCAACAGTCGTACAAGTCGCGCACGCCACTTCCAGCACCGCAGCGACATTCATCAACCCGCCGACCGCAGGAAATCTAATCGTCGCCTTCACATTCAACAGCAACGCGAACTTTGTGCAAAGCGGGTGGACAAAACAGGTGGAAAACTCGTCCGGCACGGACTGGGGAAACATCTGCACTAAGGTGGCTGGTACATCAGAACCAACAACCCAGCAGGCCATGAACGCAACAGCAAACGGCGGTGTGGTGATCTATGAACTGTCAAAGGTTGGCGGTACACCGCAATTCATTGGCGGCGCGTCACAAGCAGAACAATCCAAAAAAGTTCTAAGCCCGATACTGCAACCGAACATAAAAGACTGCCTCGGCATATCCGTGATGTCGCTCGTAGGTACCACAGTGACATTCGGCACGCTGATGAACATCGGCTCGCAAGATGTGTTGGATAATACCGGCAACCGCAGGATCGCGGCAGGTCATTCCGATTTATCACTGTCACCAATGTGCGGAATGACTGGCTTGCTATCAGCAACCGGCAGCACCAAAGGCGCAACCGGCATATTCTTCTAAAGGGGGAACGCTCAATGCCTTATGAACTGCCGTTCCTTCAAACGGCGACAAAGGTTTCAGTAGCGGTGAAGCGCACATTACAGCTTCCATGCTCGGATCCCGCAGCCGTGTTCGTCGAATACTCACTGGCAGTCGCAAGTGGCATCGTCAAAGGCATTATCTCTCCCGACGCAAAGGAGGTTTATCATAAGCTGGTCGGCGAAAGCCTCGTCCACACAATATCACGCGGCGTCGAACAAACTGTAGAAGATGTTGCGCCGTCGCTTACCAAGGCAACGCGATGGCTCCATAAATTCGCTGCTGGATATGACGTGGCAACGTGGTGGACGTTCATAATCGAAAGCGGCGCAAGCGGGCTACTTCAGGCAAACGCCGCAATATATCGGATGAACAAATGCACGGACAAATTAAGTCCGTACTACGGAAGCGGCGGCTGGTACGTTTCAGCAATTCCTGACGATGGGAGGTGGCAGGGGATTGATATCGCGATAGATCAGCCGCACTCCGCTTTTTATCCGGTAAAGCCGTCACATATCCGGCCAAGTCCAAGCGGTATCGCGCTCATAGGGGTATCGGCAAGATTTGTCGATTTCTCCGACCAGCAAGTCGGCACTAACGCACGCATAGTGCGCTCAGACACTGGCGCGTTTCTCGATTACGACGCCAACGGATTAGCAGAGGACTTAAGCGTTCATCCCACCCACACATGGTTTCACGATAAGCGAGACTGGCCTGCGGGCATACAGCTAAACCAAGAATTCCAGTATGACGGTCCGCCACTTCAACTAGGTGAAGCGTTCCCAGACCCGTACACGGTCAATGGCTACTTTTATGGAACCTAAACATGGCCGGCACACTGACAGCAGAAGAAATGATCACAAGTTGCGAACGTCTGTTTCGCTCTCATGGCTTAACGCCGAAGCGCGAGTTCGTATTGCCAAACGGCAAGCGTATCGACCTCGTTGCCTTCGGCAAAACGGGCAACATTGCAGGCGTTGAAGTGAAGCGTGATGTCAGGGACTTCAACCGGGATGTGAAATGGCCCACCTATCTACCTTTCTGCAAAGTGTTCTACTTCGCTGTACCTCAAGGTTTCCCGCGTGACATTATCCCAGAGAAGTTGGGCCTGATCCTGTGCACGCGTGACCGGGCAGAAATCGTGCGCGGGTTGTCGGGATGCAACCGCATCCCAGCAACCGTGCTCTTGCGCGTGTAGCCGCTGAACGGCGTCTCCACCCTTCGGGCTTCGATCACTCCCGCAGGGGCAGGGCACAATATATAGATGATTGGTCAACATTCCTGTCCATTTGCAAAAACCGCAACATATCGTTCTAAACTGGCCGGGTAGCGTGAGTTGGACCGCTATGCGTCAAGCCGCTGTTAGCGGCTCCTTCACTACGTTTCGGCGCTTCGCGTGACGCGCGGTCCATCTCCCGCTAAAGGCTGGGATGATGTTAAGCGCGCGAATTGCGCTCTAACATCATCGGGAGGGATGACGGTGCACATTCTGGAGGCCGTAGCAGATATCATCATGTATTCACCGGGGTGGCTCCGAACAGTATTCATCCTCACGGTGCCGCTGCTGTTCATCGTAGCGGCTTCTCGGCTGTTCAAGGGGTTATAAAAGATGACGGCAATGCGAACACTTAACGCGCGAGCGGCGGTTCTTCGTATAAGTAACATTATGGGAAATAATGAGGCGATTGTATACTTGAGTTAGCGATTTTGCCCTGCCAAGGCGGAAATCCCGCCCGTCAGGATCAGTGAGGCTGTCGATGTGTTAACCGCCTGCCTTCAATTGGCAATCCGTACTTCGACGGGATCTGAATACAGCCGGAGCAAGCCAAGATCTGCCATGTCGCAAGCCACCATATAAATAACTCTCGCGGTGTGAGAGGCGCACCGGACTTCACAGGGATGGGTTTGCCTTCGTGCAGTCTGGCACATACGACAGCGACCTCAGGTGTCGAAAACGACAGATTTTCCGTTGAATGTGCGAAGGCATTCCTGTCCTATTCGGACAGCATCCATGGCGGGGGCGCGAGCGAAGTGAGATTTCAATCCCCGCAGGCAATAGCGGATTGCATCCGAACATTCATGGACGGCGCTTGCGGCCCCTATGATTGGGATGACTTTACGAGCGTTCCTCTTAAAGACCCCAATCTTGAGGTGCTTCGAAAGGCTGCCAGTTTGGTTCGCCTACCGGCAGATGCTGAGGGTATGACTGAACTTCATCGGCTCTTGGAAAGAGCCAACGCGCTCGCAGAAAATTCAAATTAGGACATCCCTCTTAATGCCGGAAGTTTCACCAGGCGAACTCAAGCAATCTGTTCTGATCCGCGAAACACACAGGCCGCGAGACGCCGTTAGAGCGGCTATCGTGGCGGAGGCGCGGGCGAAGTAATGAGCCACGCCGAAGCAATCCACAGATCGTGGGTCATCCTCGAAATCGGAACGACCGTATTGGTGCTTGCTGCCCTCCAAATTTTGACCGGCAGGACACCCAAAATGTTCGCGATCACACCAGGATGGGTGAAGCGAGAAAAAGAACCACGCGAGTTTTGGTCCAACCTCAGCGTTTGGCTGGTGATCGGCGTATTCGCCGTGATTCTCGCGCTAACTCGGTTGCTCGGTTTTTCAAATTAGGACACTACCGAAATTTCGATTTTCATCCCGTCAAAAGCGGGTTCCACCCCCGGCGGCAGTTCTCGCCGCAGCGTCTCGTAGTCCAGATCGACATGCAGATTGGTCAGGATCGCGCGCTTCGGCTTTACCCGCGCGATCCATTCCAGAGCCTTGCTCACATGGGCATGGCTCGGATGCGGCGCGTAACGCAGCGCGTCGACGATCCAGCACTCTACGCCTTGCAGCGCCGCGAACGCCGCCTCGTCCAGACCGTTCACATCGCTCGAATAGGCTATCGGCCCGAAGCGGAATCCCAGCGAGCGGATCTGCCCGTGCTCCTGCCAGAACGCCAGAACCGGCAGGCGGCCGCCCTCGCCCGCGATCGGGAATTCGCGAAACGGCGTGCGAATGTCGTGCGCGTTGAGAATGGCCGGATAATCGCTGCCCGGAGGCTGGATGAAGCAATAGCTGAAGCGGCCGAGAATACGCTGAAACGCTTCCTCCTCGGCATAAACATCGACACGTTTGCGCATGTTCATCGCGATCATGCGCAGGTCGTCGATTCCGTGAAGCTGGTCGGCGTGATCGTGCGTGATCAGCACCGCATCCAGCGCCGACACGCGCGCGTCGATCAATTGCTCGCGCATGTCGGGCGAGGTGTCCACGAGAATGGTGGTGTTGCCGTTTGCGCCCTTTTGCCGGACCAGCAGCGAACAGCGCCGCCTGCGGTTTTTCGGATTGGCGGGGTCGCAAGCGCCCCAAAAGCCCGCGCCGTCCGGTCCGCCGATGCGCGGAACGCCGCCAGACGATCCGCAGCCCAGAATGGTGGCTTCCAGCGACGTCATTGCGGCCGCTGAACCTTGGTGAACAGATGAAAGAAATTCTCCGTCGTCCGCGCGGCCAATTCCTCCGCGCTGACACCCTTGAGATTTGCCAGAACCGCTGCGGTGTGCGCGACGAACGCCGGTTCGTTGCGCTTTCCCCGATGCGGCATCGGCGCAAGATACGGCGCATCGGTTTCGACAAGCAGCCGGTCGAGCGGCACGTCTTTCAGCACGGCACGAAGCTCATCGGATTTCTTGAACGTCGCAATTCCGGAAACGGAAATGCAAAAGCCCAGTTCCAGCGCGGCATCGGCGAGTTTCTTGGTGCCGGTGAAGCAATGGATCAATCCGGTGAAGACCCCCTTCCCCATTTCCTCCCGAAGGATTGCAATGGTGTCGTCTTCTGCATCGCGCGTGTGCACGACCAGCGGCAATCCCGTTTCGCGCGCAGCGGAAATGTGCGCGCGAAAATTCTGCTTCTGTTCCTCGCGCGGGCTGTGTTCGTAATAATAGTCGAGTCCCGTTTCGCCGATGGCAACGACCTTGGGATGGCGCGCACGCTCCAGAAGCGGCGCGGCATCCGCCAGCAGTTCTTTCTCCGCTTCGTGCGGATGAATGCCGACGGAGCACCACACATTCGGAAATCGCTCTGCGACGCTCTCCACTTGGGAAAATTTCGCCAAGGTCGTCCCGATGCTTACGCAAACCCGAACGCCGGCCGCAGCGGCGCGCTGAACCACGGCGTCCAGCTCCGGCGCAAATTCGGGAAAATCGAGATGACAATGACTATCCACCAGCATTCAGAGCGTTCCATATCGTTTTGCTTCGCCGAGGGTGAGCGCCGCGCTCACCACGGTTTGCCGGGGATCGAGATAAAGCGCCGAGCTGCGCGCGAATTTGGAACGCACGCGCTCACTCGCCTCGATCCAACGGTCAAGCCGCACTCCGCCGGCTTCGCCTTTCGCCCTGATGCGATCGCTCAGCGCATTGGAAAGAAAGGTGCCGAACGTCTCCAGCCCATCCGTTGCGCGCGCGAGTTTGTCTCCCAGCGCCAGCAACGCAGGTATATCCGGATGGCCCGAACTTTCGATCAGGCGATCGGCTTCGCGCGCCAACGCGACGCCCTCCCCTTGCGCCAATATCAGCGCCGTGCCGATGGAACCTCCCGAAAGCCGCGCAAGCGAAGCGCGTTCGGCATCGTCGAGGTCCGGCAATTTCGCTTTGAGCGCCGTCTCCATTTCGGCTTCGGTCAGCGGCCGCAAGTCAAGCCGCTGGCAACGCGAGCGGATGGTCGAAACCAGCCGGCCCGGATTGTGGGAGAGAACCAGGATCATCGCGCGAGCCGGCGGTTCTTCGAGTGTCTTGAGCAGCGCATTCGCTGCCGCCTCGTTCATGTCGTCGGCCGTATCGATGATCGCCACGCGCCAACCGCCGGCGCCCGACGTCATGCCGAAGAAGGACGAAAGCTTTCGCACCTCCTCGACGGACAACACATTCATCAGCTTGCCGGTTCGTTCGTTCACCGCGCGGCGCAAGACCAGCAATCCCGGGTGTGCGCCCGCCGCCACCTGAAGGCTGACGGAATCCTTGGGCGGAACGGCCAGATCTTCCGGTCCTTCGGATGTCGCTCCGTACCGCAACAGATAGCGCGCAATACGATAGGCAAGCGTCGCCTTGCCGATGCCGGAAGGTCCGGCGATCAGCCACGCCTGCGGCGGCCGTCCGCCCCGAATTGCGCGTGCGGCGCGCATCAAAGCATCGCGATGCCCGATCAGTTCATGGACTTCGCGTGGATGCGCCTGCCCCTCAAGACGGTCGGCTTGCGGCGGCGCTTCGGGTTCGGAACGTCTGGCCATGCCCGACTATATGCCGAAACGCGATTGCACTTCACGCCAGATACGCCCGGCCACTTCCTCTTCGGAACCCGAGGCGTCAATCAGGACGCAGCGCTCGGGATGCGCCTTGGCGATTTCGTGAAAGCCGTCGCGCAGGCGCTGGTGGAAGTCGAGGTCGAACTTTTCGAAGCGGGTTTCGTTCCCGCGACGCGCATGCGCCCGCTTGAGCCCTTCCTGAACCGGCAGATCGAGAATCAACGTGAGATCGGGCTCGAGGCCGTCAAGAACGGCATCTTCGATTGCTGCAATCTTTTGCGCGCGCAATTTGCGGCCCGCGCCCTGGTAGACATAGGTGGAATCGGTGAAGCGATCGGCGATCACCCATTTGTGTGCGGCGAGCGCAGGCTTGATGGTGCGCGCCACATGATCGGCGCGCGCCGCGAACATGAGCAACGCTTCGGTCAACGCATCCCAACGGCCGGGTTCGCCTTCAACGAGAAGTTTGCGGATTTCTTCGGCGCCAGGCGACCCGCCAGGCTCGCGAGTCAGCACACTCGCAATGCCTCTCTTCTGCAATTCCGCCGACAACCGTTTGGCCTGGGTGGACTTGCCCGCGCCCTCCCCGCCTTCAAGGGTGATGAAATGAGCGCGGCCGTTCCTGTTCATCGGCTAATGTTTGCCGCCAAGAAGCAGAGACAAACCCTCGATCCCGCGCGAGAAAATGCCGGCCCGATCGACCGGTTCGCCCGCATAAAGCGCATAGCTGCGGGCCGGATAGTCGGGAGCGGAGACCGTCAGCGTGCCCAGTCGTTGGCCTTTTGCGATAGGTGCTTCCACCGGCGTGTCGTAGCGGATGGCGACCTTGAGCTTTTTGCGGGAATCCACCTGCATGGTCACACCCAGCGGCGCACCGAGCACGAGCGGAACGGTTTGTTGCGTGCCATGCCAGATGTTCGCCTTGCCGACCACATCGGTCGCGGCAAACAGATTGTAATGGCGGAACTCGCGAAACGCGATTTCAAGGATGCGTGCAGCTTCTTCCGCACGATAGCGTTCCGCCCACCAATCGTTCTTGCCGGGATAACGCAAGCCGTTCAGGACGAGTATCAGCCGTTGGCCATTGCGAACGGCCGATGCCGTTACCCCATAACCGGCGGCATCGGTGTGACCGGTCTTCAATCCATCTGCACCTGGAAATTTCTCGAGGACCAGATTGCGGTTGGGCTGGTGGATGTTGTGCCAGGTGAACTCGCGCTCTCCGAAGTAGTGATAATATTGCGGATAGTCGCGGACCAAATGGCGGGCCAATTTCGCGAGATCCATCGCCGACATCAACTGCCCGGGCGGTTCCGGAAGTCCGTCCGGATTGACGAAATGCGACTGCTGGAGGCCAAGCTCCTTTGCTCGCGCATTCATCATGGTGGCAAAGTTCTCCATCGAACCGCCGAGCGCTTCGGCAACCACCATGCAGGCGTCGTTACCCGACTGAATAATGATGCCGCGGATCAGGTCTTCCACCGGGATGCGCGCACCCAATTCGACAAAGGACTTCGAACCTTGCGTGCGCCACGCGCGTTCCGAAACCGGAAACGTATCGGTGAGCTTGACGCGGCCGTCTTTCAGTCGCTGGAACAACATCTCCAGCGTCATCAGCTTGCTCATCGAAGCCGGGGGCATGGGCGTATCGGCGTCCTTTGCCCACAGCACGTCCCCGGTCTCGGCATCCATCAGGACGGCGTGTTCGGCATCGGTCGTTATCAAGGCCTGCGCCGTGCCGATTTGCACCAGCGAAAGGAGAAACACACAAAGCCAAAGACGCTGAAGGAACATCGCCGTACTCACTGATCAACTACGATTTGCGCGTCGTTACTACCAAGCTTGATCACCCGCGCCAATGCCGCATCGGCGGCGGACAGTTCATCGAACGGCCCGACCCGGACCCGGTAGAGTGTCTGCCCGTTGCGGGAGATCGGCGAGATCATGAGTCCGCCTGCTGCCGACAGCCGGGTCTTCAGCCGTTCCGCATTCGCGCGCGTACCAAAGGCGCCAGCCTGAACATAGAGATGCGTGACCGCCGGAACAGGCACTTGCGTTACTTGTCCCGTCACAGGCTCCTGAATGGGCGGAGCGGGCTGCAGACTGGCTGATGGCGGAGGAGCAAGTTCACCCACCTGAACCGGCGGTGCCACCGTTGCGCCCGGCACGATGTTGAGTGCGCTGGTGTCGACTTTGCCCGTCGGCGCAGCAGGAACGGCAGTTGCGATCTCGGGCGGTGTTTCTTCTGCTGGCTGCCCACCCGGCAAAAGCGCGCGTCCCATATAGGTCACGCGCACACGCGCAGTACCTTGCAATCGAAATCCCAAAAGGTCAGCCGCGCGTTCGGAGACGTCGATGATCCGGCCTTTGGAAAACGGCCCGCGATCATTCACCCGGACAATGAGCGAACGGCCATTATCGAGATTGGTAACACGCACGTTCACTGGCATCGGCAATGTTCGATGCGCAGCGGTTAGCGCGTTGGAATCGAAAACCTCACCATTCGCGGTGCGTTGACCGTGGAACTCGGCACCGTACCAGGATGCTATACCTGTTTCATCGTAGTCGGGCTGTTCGTGCGGGTAATACCAGATACCGTCCTGTTGATAGGGATTGCCGATCTTGTAGATGCCTGCGGCCGATGGGACGCTGACCTGGTGGTTTTCGGGGGGCGGCGCTCCGGGCCGCGTCGCGCAAGCAGCGACGGACAGGGCAAGCAACGCAGCCGCCGCAGCGGATCGCAACGCACGCAACAAGAGGAAAATCCCTTCGAATCAACAGAACGCTAGCCGATGCCTCCCCTAGGTCTCAACCGCCGCCGGTTGCAGGACGATCTTTTCGGCGCTAGAGGCGGATCACAAGGATGGGTGGCCGAGTGGTTTAAGGCAGCGGTCTTGAAAACCGCCGGGCCTGCAAGGGTCCCGTGAGTTCGAATCTCACCCCATCCGCCATACCGATGGCGTATCATCGGAATTGGATGCCGTCAGATATGCTCAATCCAGCAATTGCGGGCCCCGCGCTTGTCGAAAAGCGATCCCTACGAGATCGCAATGTTGGCGCGGGTTTCGCCGTTTCCGCCATTCTGCACGGTTTCGGGCTGCTTCTCCTTTTGCTGCTTATCGGACATGAGCGCCACGAACGTCCTTCCCCCTCTTTTCGCATAGTGCCCGTGGATATGGTTCAGCTTGGTGAGGAAACGGCATCTCCCGCGCAGCCGTTAAAGGCCCTGGTACCGCAAGAGCGGGCAGCTCCCCGCCCCAAGTATAATCCGGTTCCGATCGGCACGGCGCCTGACAAGGTCAAGCCCCTTCCGGACGAGCTGGAATCGAAGCTGCGCACCTTGTCAAAATTGCGCGCATCACCGAGTGAAGCATTGCAGGAGGCCGATGAAACAGGTGCGTCGAACATATCGGCGGACAGCGACGGCGCGAAGCGCGGGGCGCATGCAACATACAGCATGCGCGACTATATTCGAGCACAGGTAGAACGGCGCTGGAGCCTCGACTTAAATCGGCTCGGCAATCGCGATGTTTCCATTCCCATCCGCATCGAGATCACCAGCCGCGGCGTGGTGACCAAGGCCGAGATCGTCGAAAGTGCACGCGCCGCTAAGGACAAGGTGTATCGCGATGCCGCGATCAGCGCTCGCAATGCAGTATTGCTCTCGTCTCCAATCGAATTGCCCGCAGGTCAATATGAAAGCGTCATGGATTTGACGCTGCTCCTCAATCCGAAGGACACGTTGCGTTAAGGCAAATCGCGTGCAAGGCGAAATCCCGCGAGGCTCGAATAGTCATATTCGCCGCCATTGTGCATGCTGCCGCTGCGTGCCGCAGATCTGACAAAAATCGGCAGATTGTCCCACGAACCGCCGCGCACCACGTGTTTGGTGCAATCGCCGCTTGTCCATGCGCTGCCGTCGTGCGGAGCGCCGATGTAGTTGGAATGCCAGCAATCGGCCGTCCACTCCCAGGCATTGCCAAGCACGCCATACAGCCCGAACGGATTGGGCGGAAACGCATCGACGTCCGCGAGCACGTGATTGTCCCACCTGCTGCCGCAGCCGTTACAATTCGTCTTGTTGGTGCCTATCTCATCGCCCCACCAACGAACGGTTTTGGTACCGGCCCGTGCCGCATATTCCCACTCCGCTTCGGTGGGAAGGCGGTAAGGGCCTTCGCGGTTTCCGAGCGACGGACGTTCCCGGTGCACCTTTGCGTTCAACCACGCGATATAGGCTTCCGCATCGCGCCAGTCGATACATACCGCAGGCCATTTGGGCGGCTCTGCTGTGCTGGGAGGGAACGCCAGGCCGCGCTTTGGGACGCTCCACTTCATGTCGAGAATGGGATTGCAGGGTGCGGGTTGATAACCCGTATCCCGCAGAAAGGCGATGAACTGTTCGCTCGTGACGGGATATTTGCCCATTGCGAACGCCTTGATCGAAACGATGTGCTGCGGTCCTTCGTTGTCGAACCGGCCATTTTCTCCGGCGGGGCTTCCCATGACGAAACGGCCTGCGGGAATGCCGATCATTTCCGGACAATCCTTGCATTCGCGAAATTCCCGCTCGCCGGCGTCTTGTGCTGTTGCGACACCACAGAGAAACACGAAACCAATTGCGAATGCGCGTGCCGGAATTGTCAAATCAAAAACTCGCATAGATGGCATCTATCCGGGGGGCGGGTTTTGCCAGCACCGCCCATATCGCTAGGTCACCTTGTCCTTTGTACCACTGTTGCGGCTTAATGCGGTTTCTGCAACATCGGAAAAACGTCCATGATAAAGTTGACTTTCTGCCTCAAACGTCTGCCGGGCCTTAGCCGGGAAGCTTTTCAAACCTACTGGCACGAAAACCACGCCCCACTGGTGGCAAAGCATCGGGAGGTTTTGCGCATCCGGCGCTACGTTCAATTTCATTCGAGCTCACCCCAAATTAACGATGGCATCCGGGCAACGCGGCAAGCGCCTGAGATGTATGACGGCGTCGCCGAATTATGGTGGGATTCGCTCGACGATGTTTTCGCCAACATCACGCCCGAACGCGAGGCGGCGGGCCTTGCCCTCCTGGAGGATGAGCGCAAGTTCATCGACCTGCAAAATTCCCCTCTTTTCTTTGGCGAAGAGAAAGTGATTTTCGGTTAGTCGCCGTCCGTCACTACAACGGCCTGGCGCGCAAACAGGGCGCGGCGCCCTTCCGTCATCTGCCAGGCCGCCAAGGACGGAGTGCCGATAAGGAAATCTCTTGCGCGTCTTACAAGAGAGAACGCCAGCGCCATGCCGGGCGAGATACCGAACATCGCGCACAGCGCCACATAGGCCGCTTCCTGCACACCGATGGCACCCGGAATGAAGAAGGCAAAGGTGCGAATGCCTGTGAACAGGCTGTCGATCACGCACGCTTCTGCTAGTCCGATCGGCGCACCCATGAGACGGAATGCAATCCATGTTTCCGCAGCACCGAGCGCCCACGCGACGAAGTGCAACGCAAAGCCGGACACTGCGCGTCCGTCTTTTGCCAATACCCTGGAGATCATCGCGCGCGTTGTATCGGCGTCGCTCAGTTGCAAAGTTGGCCAACGCTGCGCCATTCGCATCGCGAGGCGTTCCAATGCACGGCGGCTTCGATCACGAAAGATTGCCGCCAGGAGCAACAACCCACCACTTATCGCGACTCCACCCAGTATGGGGGCAAAATAATCGCTTTGCGGTTTCCGCACCGCAAGCAACGCAAGGCCGATCAGGATGTAAGGAAGTTTGGCTGCAAGCTCCATCACAAGATCGACGACGGTTGAGATTGCTGCGAAAAATCCCGGCACTCCCGAAATCGTCAATGCACGCGCACCAAATACGTAACCGCCGACTTGCGAAAAGGGCAGTACCTCCGCGGCACCATCGCGGATAAGACGGGCCCAGATAAATTTGAGAGGGGCCGCACCATCGACATCTCTGCCGAGAGACCACCACGCCAGACCAAGAAAGACGGCAACGGGAAGATGTGCCGCGACAACGATCGCAAGGCCGTGGAAGCCCAACGTCGCCCAAGCGGCGGTAATGGGAGTTGTGCCGAAATGCACCAACAACCAGCCGAGCACGGCCAACCCGGCCGCAAACGCCAATGCACCGAGGAATTTCATGCGGGCGTCAATGCCCGCGGGTTCGTGTCCGCACGCACTTTCCATTCGCTCTCGATCCCGAATGCCGCCATGTAAGGCCGGAATCGTTCCCGCAATGCGACAGCATCGAGGCCCGACTCTCCGAAGTCATATTGGTTGATACCATACCCGCCGCGCGGTGTGCTGCGGATGAATTCTTCGATATGCAAACGCGCTTCTGCCGAAAATGGCAGGCCGAAATGGGCATAGAGATCCGAGACCGTCCGCAAGGGATCGCCAATCAGTGCCCTGTAGTGAACGTGATAGATATGACCCTGGGATTCGGTGTCGGAGACGATTAGTCCGGCGCCTTCTATCCAGCGTTCACTGACCTGCTGACCGATCTGGTAACGATCGAGCTTCCGTGTAAAGGGCGCTCGCAACAGTTCGGTCAGTTTGGCTACAGACGCCAGCACACTAAGCGGATCGCGGTGCACAAATACAAAGCGCGCATCGGGATAAACCTGCTTGATCGCTTCGAGCGTGAAAACATGATCGGGACATTTCAGAACCCATTGTCCCTTGCCGATTTGATGTTGAAGATGTTGCAAAAAGCGCTTGTGGAAACGAAACGCTTCGAGGTGGCCTTCGCCGATCAGCCATTGTTGATAGGACGGCACGAAATGCGTCGTATCGAAACGAAGGCTTTGGAAAACGTGCGCGGTGATTTCAGTGCATTCCTGCGGCGTCGTTGCAGCGAGGGGGTGAAGCGATTCCACACCCGGCGACAGTTTCTCGAACACGCGAAATTGCCGGTCTACACGTTGGGCGCGTTTGTCATGTCTGGCGTCCTGTGCCAGCGGATAAGGATAAATTGTCTGCCATGACAGCGGCACGCGATTGCCGGGATCCTGCGCTAGAAGAGAATGAAGGAACGTGGTGCCGCTGCGCGGAAGACCCGTGATGAAAATCGGAGCTTCGATCTGTTCGTTCAAAATGGAAGGCGATTTTTCTTCTTCCTCCTCCAGCCGCAGCAGATTGGCAAGGAAGCGCGCAATATCCCATTTCACCGCCAGGCTGCCGAACACGCTGAGGTCGGCTTCTTCATTGTAAGACTTCAGCAGCACCTGCAGCGGACGCAAAAACGAGTTGTCGCGAAATTTTCGCCCTGCGCGACGCTCTGCGTCGGAGACCAAGGCCTCGCCGTTTAGCGGACGCGGACGAAATCCTATCGCATCGGCGGTAACGTCGGCCGCTTTCATCAGGCGCGACAGGAGCGTCGTCATCAGATGTCCGCGAAACAGCGCACCTCGTGGTCGGCACCCGGCGTGGTCAGCGCACCGTAGCGCGCCGGTCCGACGTTCTGCGCATAACGCCACAAAGCGCCTGATCCAAAAGCGGCGGCTTTCGGCTTCCATGCTTTCTTGCGTTCGGCCATTTCGGTATCGGAGACTTCAACGTCCATCGTGCCCTTGTTGGCGTCGATGGTGATGATATCGCCATCCTTCAGCAAACCGATGGGACCGGCTTCCATTGCTTCCGGCCCTACATGGCCCACACACAGGCCCCGCGTTGCGCCGGAGAAACGGCCGTCGGTGATGAGCGCGATATTTTCGACACCTTGGCCGTAAAGCGCGGCAGTGGTGGACAACATCTCGCGCATGCCGGGGCCGCCTTTGGGGCCTTCGTAGCGGATGACGATGACGTCGCCCTCCTTGTAGTTGCGCGCCTGAACGGCGGCGAACGCATCCTCTTCGCAATCGAAGACGCGAGCCGGACCCCGGTGATGCAAGTGCTTCAATCCCGCGATCTTCACGATTGCACCCTCTGGAGCGAGGTTTCCGCGCAGACCGACCACTCCGCCGGTCGCCGCCAGCGGATTGTCATAAGCACGCATGACTTTCTGATTGGGATTGAATTTCACATCTTTCAGATTCTCGGCAACCGTTTTGCCGGTAACGGTCATGCAAGAGCCATCGATATAGCCGCCATCGAGCAGCGTGCGCATCAACATGGGCACGCCGCCTGCTTCCCACATGTCCTTGGCGACATAGGCGCCGCCCGGTTTGAGAGATGCGAGATAAGGCGTGCGGCGGAAAATGTCGGCGACGTCGAACAGGTCGAATTTGATGCCGGCTTCGTTTGCCATTGCTGGCAGATGAAGCGCCGCGTTTGTCGATCCGCCCGTGGCGGCGACAACGGCGGCTGCGTTTTCGAATGCCTTGCGCGTGCAGATGTCACGTGGACGAATGTTCTTCGCCAGCAACTCCATCACCGCTTGCCCTGCCTTCAACGCGAAATCGTCGCGCGAAAGAATTTCGGCCGGCGGGCCGGATGAGTATGGGAGCGCAAGACCGATCGCCTCGGCAACGCAGGCCATCGTGTTGGCGGTGAACTGTCCGCCACAGGCGCCGGCGCCGGGACAGGCATGGCGTTCCAGGAGATCGAGGTCGCAAGCCGGCATCTTTCCCGCCGCGAACTGGCCGACGCCTTCGAAGATATCGACGACGGTGACGTCCTTGCCCTTGAACTTTCCGGGCATGATCGATCCGCCATAAAGAAATACGCTTGGCACGTTGAGCCGGAGCATCGACATCATCATGCCGGGCAAGCTCTTGTCGCAGCCTGCGAGACCGATCAGGCCGTCATAGCAGTGGCCGCGCATCGTGAGTTCGACAGAGTCCGCGATCACTTCGCGCGAGACCAGCGACGACTTCATGCCCTCATGGCCCATCGCCATGCCGTCGGTGACGGTGATGGTGCAGAACTCGCGCGGGGTGCCCCCTGCTTCCTTGACGCCGCGCTTGGCCGACTGGGCCTGGCGCATGAGGGCGATGTTGCAAGGTGCTGCCTCGTTCCAGCAGGAAGCTACGCCCACGAAAGGCTGATGAATTTCGGTTTCGGTCAGCCCCATTGCGTACAGGTAAGAACGATGGGGTGCCCGCTCCGGGCCTTCGGTGACGTGGCGGGACGGAAGCTTGGATTTGTCGAATGTTGTCATTGTCTTCATTATAGGTCAGAACGTGTCAGTTCGGTATACACGAGCAATGCCGGGTGCACAGTGCAAATCGCGCAAATAAACCCTGCGATAAGATAGCCGAATTCCGGTCGGACTTGGAGTTGGCGCTCCCGAATCTGCCTCGGTTGCTATCGCTGGTTCCGCGGGAGATTGGCGCAGGCGCCGGAAATTCCTACGCACCTAATAGCAAGGAAAAGGCGCCAAGCGCCCCTTTTTCATCCGCAATCAATGATAGCGATTGTCGGGATAGCCGTGCCTGTCGTGATAGTGGTGACGGTGATGATGGTAATGGCGATAGTGCCGATTGCAGTCGTTGCTGCGGGCAATCGCGTTGCCAGCCAAGCCGCCTAGAACCGCACCGCCGACAGCACCCACCGCGCTGTGCGTTGCGACTCCACCGATGATGGCGCCGCCGCCGGCACCGAGAACCGTTCCGGTCGTATGGTCGTGCCCGCTGCAGGAATCCGCAAAGGCGGCCATGGTGGTTGCACCAAGAACGATGACAGCGGCCACGATCATCGCTGCGGTCTGTTTCAACATGGAAACTCTCCCATCTCGCGGGCAGACAATGTCTACCCACCTACCCAATGCAGGTAGGGAGAGAAAGTTCCATCACAAGGCCGGAGGCAATGCTTAAACCGCAAGCCGGTTAACCGCCTCACGCAGACGATTCGCTAACGTCAAAGCTTCGGACCGCTTTTCACGCTGTTCGTTAAGCACGTCTTCCGGGGCGCGGCTGACGAATTGTTCGTTTGACAGTTTTGCATCGAAGCGCGCGATTTCGTCTTCGGCTTTCTTCAGTTCCTTTTCGAGACGTGCGCGCTCCTTGCCGAAGTCGATCACATCGCCCAGCGGCAAGCCGACCGTGGCCTCGCCGATCACGAACTGTGCCGAGCCTTTCGGAAGCGCGTCGGCAAGTTTGGCATTGGAGAGACGCGCCAACGTCGTGATGACCGTCTTGCCGCGCGCCAGCAATTCCTTCGATTGCGGGCTTGCATCCTTGAGCAGCAATTCGATCTTGGCCGACGGAGGGACGTTCATTTCCGCGCGGATGGAACGCACGCCGGAGACCAGATCGATGATCCACTGCACGTCACGCGTCGCGTCTTCGAATTTCGGCAGGCCGGAAAGGTCGGGCCATGCGGATTCGATCAGCAACGATTTGCGCGGTGTAGGAGCCGTGCGCGCCCACAATTCTTCCGTGATGAACGGCATGAAGGGGTGCAGGATTTCCAGGATGCGGTCGCGCGCCCAGGCGGCAGTCGCTCTCGTTTCCGATTTCTGTTCTTCCTCGCCCTGATTGAAGATGGGCTTGGCGATTTCGAGATACCAGTCGCAGAAGGAGTCGTAAACGAAGTGATAGACGGCGGCGGCGGCTTCGTTGAAGCGCAACGCCTCGAAATTGCGAGTCACTTCTGCGGCGGTCTTGGCGGTTTCTGCCACGATCCATTTGTTGGCGGTCAATGTGACCAGCGCGGGGTCGAAATCCTCGCGGGTGACGCATTCGTTCATTTCGCAGAAGCGCGCGGCGTTCCATAGCTTGGTCGCAAAATTGCGGTTCACTTCCACGCGTGAAGGGCCGATGCGCATGTCGCGCCCCTGCCCGGCTGCCAATGCCAAGGTGAAGCGCAAGGCGTCGGCGCCGAATTCGTCGATAAGCTCAAGAGGGTCGACGACGTTGCCTTTCGTCTTCGACATCTTCTGGCCCTTCTCGTCCAACACGCGTGTGTGGATGAACACGGTGTGGAAGGGCACGTCGTCCATGAAATGCAGGCCCATCATCATCATCCGGGCCACCCAGAAGAAGATGATGTCGAAACCCGTGACGAGAACGCTGGTCGGATAGAAGCGCTTCAATTCCGGCGTTTCATCGGGCCAGCCCAATGTGGAGAAGGGCCAGAGTGCGGACGAGAACCAAGTGTCGAGAACGTCGGTGTCGCGCGTGAGCGTTTTGCTCCCTGCCTGCTTCTGCGCTTCGGCCTCGCTTTCGGCGACGTAGATTTTTCCGTCGGCGTCGTACCACGCCGGAATTTGATGGCCCCACCAGAGTTGGCGCGAGATGCACCAGGGATGGATGTTGCGCAGCCAGTTGAAATAGACGTTGGCCCAATTCTCCGGCACGAATTTCGTGCGGCCGTCTTCAACCGCGGCGATGGCTTTTTCCGCGAGCGGTTGGACGTTCAGATACCATTGTTCGGTGAGGTAGGGTTCGAGCACGACGGTTTTGGTTTTTTCGTCATGCGGGACCGAATGGGTGATGGGTTCGGTCTTGTCGATCAATTCGACAGCTTCGAGATCGGCGACGATGGTCTTGCGGGCAGCGAAACGATCGAGGCCGCGATATGCTTCGGGCACCTGATCGTTCAGCGTGCCGTCCTTGTTGAGAATGTTGATCAGCGGCAGGTTGTGGCGCTTGCCGACTTCGAAGTCGTTGAAGTCGTGGCCGGGGGTGATCTTCACCGCGCCGGTGCCTTTTTCGGGATCGGAATATTCGTCGGCAATGATCGGGATGGCGCGGTTGGCGAGCGGCAGGATCACATTCTTGCCGATGAGGTGCTTGTAGCGCGCGTCATCCGGGTGAACGGCGACAGCAGTATCGCCCAGCATCGTTTCGGGGCGCGTCGTGGCCACGGTGAGGAATTGGCCCATCTGGCCTTCGACGGGATATTTGATGTGCCAGAGGTGGCCTTTGATGTCGATGTTCTCGACTTCGAGATCGGAGACCGCGGTTTGCAAGCGCGGATCCCAATTCACAAGGCGCTTGTCCTTGTAGATCAGGCCTTGCTTGTAGAGTTCGACGAACACCTTCAGCACCGCGCGCGAAAGACCTTCGTCCATCGTGAAGCGTTCGCGCGACCAGTCGGCGGAGGCGCCCAAACGGCGAAGCTGTTCCCCGATGGCGCCGCCGGATTCGTCTTTCCACTTCCACACCGCTTCGAGAAACTTTTCACGCCCCATTGCAACGCGGCTTTGCTGGCGCTCCGCAAGCTGGCGCTCGACGACGAGCTGGGTGGCGATGCCCGCATGATCCATGCCGGGTTGCCACAACACGTCCTTGCCGCGCATCCGTTCGAAGCGCGCAAGCGCATCTTGCAGCGTGTTGTTGAGGGCGTGACCGATATGGAGACGGCCCGTCACGTTGGGCGGCGGGATGACAATACAGAAGGGTTCCGCATCGGGGCGGCGGCCGGCGGCGAAAGCGCCCGAGGCCACCCATTCGGCATAGATGCGCCGTTCCACGTCCTGCGGATTGAAAGTCTTGTCGAGCATTATTCTGTCTCAAAAGCCAAAGGAGCACCCTCCCCTTGAGGGAGGGTCGAAATTGCGGAGCAATTTCGGGGTGGGGTCAATGCTGCGGTGGTTCGGACCCCTCCCCGAAAAATCCAAGAGGATTTTTCGACCCTCCCTCAAGGGAGGGTTCAATGGAGGAGTAACCGGAAATCCGGTGAAAAAGCCAGCCTCAGCGGCGGCCGCGGGCTTTTACGGCGCGGGCGACTTCGGTGCGCACGGCGGCTTCGAGCATGGAGGGGAAGTTGTCGTCCATCCATTCGCGGATGAGCGGCTTCATGTGTTCCATCAGCGTTTCGGTGTTGGCGTTCAGGTGTTCGCGCAGCAAAGGCTCGAACCCGCTGCGGATGGAACGCTCGAACACGGCCTGGATGCTGTCGCCCTCCGGCATCTTGTAGCTCGGCCCGGAGGTCTGTTCGTCGAGCCCTGCGAACGCGTCATCGAGTGCGGAACGCGCCTTATCGGAGAAGATACCTTCGTCGGACGCAGCAGTGGTCATGGCAGGCTCCTCGATTTCTTCAAACACGACGTCGTCTTCGATGCGAGTGTCTTCGATACGGGCATCGACGGGCTCGGCTGCGGCCGTCGGCTGCTGCGGTTCGGCGTCGATCTCCTGCGTCAGTTCAAGGACATCCGCATCGTCAGCCGGTTCCTGACTCACGGACACTGCCGGCTGCTGCTCGGTCGAATCCTCCGAGATGATTTTCCGGATGGAGGCGAGAATTTCCTCCATCGTCGGCTCATGCTGCGGGGCGGACGGGCTGGCCATGCGTGTTCTCTCTCTGGCCGCTGGATATGGCGGCTTCAAACGACCGTATGACAGTTGCCGAAATAAGAAAAGACGAAGTTAACAACGCCGCATTTACGGGTCTTAAAAAAGCGTCAATCGAGCCCGATCCAGCGTGCTGCATCGTCATCATAGTGAACGACGGGGTCGTAGAGCGTGACCTTCAGTCCCAGATTTTGGGCCGTCAGTTTTCCTGCCGCCGCAAGCAATTGATACGCGGCCACCACCGTGTTGCGCTGGGCGATCACGACGGAAAGCTGCGAGTTGAGCAATTCCTGCTGCGCATTGAGCACGTCGAGCGTGGTGCGGCCGCCGACCTGCTGTTCGCGGCGGACGCCTTCGAAGGCGATGGTGTCGGCTTTCACCTGTTCTTCGTTGGATTTGATCGTGGCCTGTGCGGCCACGAATGTTTCCCATGCGCTTTGAACGGCCTGACGAACGCTTCTGTCGGAGGCGACGATGTTCATCTCGGCCTGCGAGCGATATTCCTTTGCCTGCCGAACTTCCGCCTGATCAGCGCCGCCCTGATAGATGGGCACGTTCAGCACGCCCTGTATGGAGGTGAGTTTTTCGGTGACGCTTAACGCGCCGGAACTTCCCACTCCACCGAGGGTGTTGAAGCCGCCACGCTGATATTGGTACTGGCCTTGAAGCGCC
>DASZYI010000136.1:0-23449 GCA_035545475.1 Rhizomicrobium sp. | reverse complement strand
TCGCAGCGCCTTATTAAGTAATTTCTAAAGGGTGGCGTGCTCCAATTCCGTCCAAAGGAGCCACCCTCATGGATAGACGCCGTCTCATAGTCGTTGGTTGCGCAGCCTTCGCCGCCATCGCCGCGATCTTTCTGATGCGCGCGCTTTTGGGCGGCGGCACGACGAAAGTCGCAGCCGCTCCGCAGCCGAAAGTCGAGACAACGGAAGTTCTCGTTGCGTCGTCCGCGCTGCAGCCGGGCACGCAGCTCACGCCCGCGATGGTGCGCTGGCAGGAATGGCCCAAGAAATCGGTCGACTCGTCTTTCCTCACACATGAATCCGTGCCGGATGTCGTGAAATATTCGGAGAAGGCCGTGGTGCGCGCGCCGCTCGTTTCCGGCGAGCCGCTCACCGACATGAAGGTCGTGCAATCCGACACCGCGGGCTTCATGTCGGCGACGCTGACGCCGGGCATGCGCGCGGTCTCCGTCGGCATTTCGGTGGAAACGGGTGCAGGCGGTTTCATTCTTCCCAACGACCGCGTCGACGTCATCAAGACCGATGCCGCTCCCGGCGCGCAGCGTCAGTTCAAATCCGCCGTGATCCTGGAAAACGTCCGCGTGCTTTCGATCGACCAGACGGCGAAGGAAGACAAGGACCAGAAATACGTCATCGGCAAAACGGCCACGCTGGAATTGTCGCCGGATCAGGCAAAGCTGATCGCGCGCGCATCGGCCAGCGGAACGCTGTCGCTCGCGCTGCGCTCGCTTGCCGTCCAGAACCAGAATGTCGCCCGTGACGACGAGATGAAATCCTACGGCGGCGATGTGCAGATCATTCGTTACGGGGTCGTGAGCGCGCAAGCGGCGATCCAGGCAAAGGAGTAAGGGACCATGCGAAGGGGCATCGTTGCGGCCGTTCTACTGGGCGCCGCATGGTTGGGCGGGGCATTTACGGTTGCCGAAGCGGCGCCAAAGCCGGCGCCGAAGGATACCAAGGTCATCTCCATCGCCACGCGCGCAGGCCAGACCGTCAATCAGAAGATGAATCTCGCGCTCGATAAGGCGGCGATCATCGAGCTGAACGCCGATGCGCGCGACGTGCTCGTCTCCAATCCGGAGATTGTCGATGCGGTGGTGCGCAGCCCCCGCCGCATCTTCCTGCTTGCGATGAAGGCGGGTCAGACCAACGCCTTCTTTTTCGATAGCGCCGGCCGCCAGATCCTTTCGCTCGACATCCATGTCGAACGCGACACCGCCGACCTGCAGTCGCTGCTGCACACCGAAATGCCGGATGCGTCGATCCGGCTGTCCTCGGTCAACGGCAGCGTGCTTCTGAGCGGCACGGTGACGAGCGCCGCCGACGCCACGCGTGCCGCCGATCTCGCGGGCCGTTATGCGGGCGGCGCCGACAAGGTCGTGAACATGCTGAAGATCGCCGCCAACGAGCAGGTGATGCTGAAAGTGCGCGTCGCTGAAATGCAGCGCGCGGTCGCCAAACAATTCGGCGTCGATCTCGCAGCCGCCGCCATTTCCAACGGCGTGCCGATCGCGGTTTCGACGTCCAATCCATTCGGCCTTTTGGGGCGTGCGTTGAACGATCTGTCCGGCGGACAGGTGGGCCAGGTTTGCAGCAGCGGCGCCAATCCGCTCGCCGGAGGCGTCTGCACCATTCATCCCAACAACGTCCAGGGCTCCTTCAAGGCGTTCGAAGACATCGGCCTCATTCACACGCTTGCCGAACCGAACCTGACGGCCGTTTCCGGTGAAACGGCGAAGTTCCTGGCCGGTGGCGAATTCCCCGTGCCGGCGAGCCGCGACCGCGACGGCAACGTGACCGTCACCTTCAAGCAGTTCGGCGTCGGCCTCGCCTTCACGCCCGTCGTGCTCAGCGAGAACCGCATTTCGCTGCAAATCTCCACCGAGGTCAGCGAACTCACCAACACCGGTGCGTTCACGCTGGGCGGCGGCACGACGACGGACAGCAACGGCAACACCGTCACCACGAGCGGCCTGACGATCCCGGCCTTGAACGTGCGCCGCGCGGAAACGACGGTCGAACTGCCGTCCGGCGGCAGCTTCGCCATCGCGGGTCTTTTGCAGCACACCACCAAGCAGGAGATCGACCGCTTCCCCGGCCTCGGCCAGATGCCGGTGCTCGGCGCCTTGTTCAGAAGCCGCGATTTCCAGAACAACGAAACCGAACTCGTCGTGCTCGTCAGCGCCTATCTGGTGAATCCGACATCGCGCGAAAAGCTCGCGCTTCCGACCGACGGTTTCGTTCCGCCGACCGATCTGGAGACGATCCTGCTCGGCAAGCTGAACACCGTCTACCACAAGACGCCCGAACAGATCCGCCAGGCTTCCAACGGCCCGGTCGGTTACATCGTGCAGTAAGGGGTGAGAGCCATGACCAAGACCAACAAGTTTATGTGCGCAGGCGCGCTGGCAGCCGTGCTGCTCGCCGGAAGCTGCGCGGCTCCCTCCAACGACGGCAGCATCACCGCCGATCCGGAATTCAACCATCCGATCAGCGTGGCGCCGGACATGCGCACCTTGCGCGTCTCTTACGCAGGCGACGGACTGTCGACGGACGAAGCGCAGAAATTCAATTCGTTCGTTGCCGGTTATCAGGAACGTGGCAACGGCTCGATCTCCGTTTCGGTGCCGTCCGGTGCAGGCGCTTCGGAAGCGATCCGTTATTTCGGCGAGCGGCTGGCCAATCTCGGCGTACCGCGCTCTCGCATTCTCGTTGGCACGCATGACGTGACGGGCGGCGATGGCCGTGTCGAGATCGGCTATGTCGCCTATGTCGCGCACACCGCACCTTGCGGCGACTGGTCCCAGGACATGTCGGAATCGGCTGCAAATTTGCCGCCGCCCAATTTCGGCTGCGCCACGCAGCAGAATCTCGCGGCGATGGTCGCCGATCCGCGCGATCTTCTTGGCCCGCGCGACCAGGGCCCGGCAGATGCAACGCGCCGGACCACGGTGATCGGCAAATACGAAAAGGGCGATCCCACCGCCGCCTCCAAGTCGGCAGATCAGAACGCGACCGTTTCGCAGATGACGAACTAATCGAAAGAGGGTGATGGCGATGACGCCGGACAAAGGGCTGACAAACGGCGAAGAGACTTTCGGTGCGGCTCCGCACGAACGTCCCGTGCCGCGCATTTCGATCCATGCCTTCTGCGAGTTTCCCGACACGGGTGCTGCCTTGCAGCGTGCGGGCGGCGACCGCCGTCTGGCGAAGGCGCATCTGACGGTGCAGCTCGGCGGTCTTCAGGCGGCCATCGAGCACTATCACGGTCAGGTGACGCCGAACCTCTTGATCGTCGAAACCAGGCTGCAGGGCAACGAGGCGCTCGCCGAACTCGACCGGCTGGCCGAAGTCTGCGATTCCGAGACCAAGGTCATTGTGGTCGGCCGCGTCAACGACGTTGAGCTTTATCGCGAATTGATGAAGCGCGGCGCCAGCGAATATCTCGTGGCGCCTCTCAATCCGCTCCATCTGACCGAAGTGATTTCCGGTCTCTATCTCGATCCCAAGGCCGATCCGATCGGCCGCGTCATCAGCTTCATCGGCGCCCGCGGCGGCGCAGGCTCCTCGACGCTCGCCCACAATGCGGGCTGGTGCATCGCCGAGATGCTCCGGATCAACACCACGATCATCGACCTCGATCTGGCGTTCGGCACGATGGGCCTCAATTTCAACGAGGACACGAGCCAGGGCGTGGCCGAAGCGCTCACCGCACCCGAACGCCTCGACGACGTGTTGCTCGACCGTTTGCTGCACAAATCCAGCGATCACCTTTCGCTCTTCACCGCGCCCGCGATGCTCGAGCGCGAATACGATGCGCCGAACAGCGCCTTCGAAGCGGTGGTCGATGCCGTGCGGCACACCACACCCTGCGTGATCGTCGACGTGCCGCATTTGTGGACGCGCTGGGTGAAGGATCTGCTGCTGGCATCCGACGACATTGTGGTTGTCGCAACGCCCGATCTGGCGAGCCTGCGCACCGCCAAGAGCATGATCGATCTGTTGAAACAGCAGCGCCCGAACGACGAGCCGCCCAAGCTGGTGCTCAATCAGATCGGCGTTCCCAAGCGTCCGGAAATCCCCACCAAGGATTTCGCGGAATCGGTGGGCGTGCCCCCGTCGCTGGTCGTGCCGTTCGATCCGCAATTGTTCGGACAGGCTGCCAACAACGGCCAGATGCTGCTCGAAGTCCAGCCCAAGAGTCCTGTCGGAGAGTCCGTCCGCAGGCTGGCGGAACTGGTCACCGGGCGCGCCACGGCGGTGGAGCAGCCCAAGAGCGTTCTTCCCTTCCTCGATACGTTCCTCAAAGGGCGCAAGCAGGCTTAAACCATGTTCGGCAAACGCACAGCCATACAGGATGCGCCGCTGGCGAAGGCGCCGCCGCCCGAGCCGCCTCGCGCCGCATCGCAAGGCTCCGATCTCGAATTGCCCGCACGCGCCGAGCCCGCCGCGATGAGCGCACCGCCGCCGCGCGTGCAGAAGGCGCCGACGCCCACACCGCCCCCGCCGCGCATGCCCGAAGCGCGCGGCGAAGACTATTATCAAATCAAGACGACGATCTTCAACGCGCTGATCGACACCATCGACCTCGCGCAGCTTGCGCAGCTCGACCCCGATTCCGCGCGCGAAGAAATCCGCGACATCGTCAACGAGATCATTTCGATCAAGGCGGTGGTGATGTCCATCGCGGAGCAGGAACACCTGCTCCAGGACATCTGCAACGACGTGCTGGGCTACGGTCCGCTTGAACCGCTGCTGGCGCGCGACGACATCGCCGACATCATGGTCAACGGTGCGGGCCGCGTCTTCATCGAAGTGGGCGGCAAGGTGCAGCTCACGCCCATCCGCTTCCGCGACAATGCGCAGTTGATGAACATCTGCCAGCGCATCGTGAGCCAGGTCGGCCGCCGCGTCGACGAAAGTTCTCCGATATGCGACGCGCGCCTGCTCGACGGTTCCCGCGTCAACGTCATCGCGCCGCCGCTGTCGCTCGACGGCCCCACGCTCACCATTCGTAAGTTCAAGAAGGACAAGCTCACCCTTGAAGACCTGGTGCGCTTCGGTTCGATCAATCCGGCAGGTGCACGCGTATTGGGCGTCATCGGACGGTCGCGCTGTAACGTGCTGATCTCCGGCGGTACGGGTTCGGGCAAGACCACGCTTCTGAACTGTTTGACCGCCTATATCGACGCCGAAGAACGCGTCATCACCTGCGAAGACGCAGCCGAACTTCAGTTGCAACAGCCCCACGTCGTGCGTCTGGAAACGCGCCCGCCGAACCTCGAAGGGCAGGGCCAGATCACCATGCGCGATCTGGTGAGAAACTGTCTGCGTATGCGTCCCGAACGCATCATCGTGGGCGAAGTGCGCGGACCCGAGGCGTTCGACCTTTTGCAGGCGATGAACACCGGCCATGACGGTTCGATGGGCACGCTCCACGCCAACTCCCCGCGTGAAGCCATGTCGCGTCTGGAAGCGATGATTACCATGGGCGGCTTCCAGCTTCCCACCAAGACCATCCGCGAGATGATCGTGGGCTCCATCGACGTGATCGTGCAGGCCGAACGCCTGCGCGACGGCTCGCGCCGCATCACCAGGATCACCGAGGTGATCGGCACCGAAGGCGACGTCGTGATCACACAGGACATCCTCACCTACGAAATCATGGGCGAGGACGAAACGGGCCGTATGCGCGGCCGCCATGTCGGTACCGGTATCGTGCGTCCCTCCTTCTGGGAGCGTGCGCGCTATTTCGGTCTCGAACGCGAACTCGCCGAGGCGCTCGACGCCTGCCAGGCGTAAAGGGCAAGTGGAATGACCGAGATCCTTCTCTACGGTCTGACGGCGCTGTTGATCTTCGGCGCGGTGGGCGGTGTCGGCCTGGCCTTCGCCGGCGGCATGAGCGGCAAGGCGCAAAAGCGCGTGGCGACCGTGGCCAAGACGCAAACGGCTGGCGGACGTCTGGCGGCGGCCTTGCGCGGCAAGGAAGATCCCGGCCAGCGCCGCAAGAACGTCACCGCACTTCTCAAGGAAATCGAGAAGCAGCAGGAACAAAGCAAGGAACGGCCGACACTGCGCCGCCGGCTGACGCGCGCGGGCCTCGGCATCGAGCCGCGCACATTCTGGATCGTCAGCGCGGTCACCGGCGTCGTCGTGACGCTCTTCTGCTTTCTGATGGGCTATCCGTGGTACGCCAACATCCTGGCCGGCTTCGGTGCGGCCGCCGGTCTGCCGCGCTGGGTGGTGAGCTTCCTCACCGCACGCCGCCAGAAGAAGTTCACCGAAGAATTCGCCAATTCCATCGACGTCATCGTGCGTTCGGTCAGATCGGGTCTTCCCGTCAACGAGGCGCTGAAGATCGTGGCCAAGGAAGCGCCCGATCCGGTGGGCAGCGAATTCCGCATGCTGGTCGAAGGCCTGAAGGTCGGCGTTTCGCTCGACCAGGGTCTCAAACGCATGCACGACAACATGCCGACGGCCGAAGTCAGCTTCTTCGCCATCGTGATGTCGATCCAGCTCAAATCGGGCGGCAATCTGTCGGAAGCGCTGTCAAACCTCTCCAACGTGCTGCGCGACCGCAAACGTCTGCAGGGAAAGATCAAGGCGATGTCGTCCGAAGCGAAAGCTTCGGCGGGCATCATCGGTTCGCTGCCGGTGGTGGTGATGGCGCTCGTTTACTTCACGACGCCGGATTACATCGCCCTGCTGTTTCGGGAGCGGCTCGGCAATCTCATGCTTGCCGGTTGCGGCGTGTGGATGTCGATCGGCGTGGCGGTGATGCGCAAGATGATCAGCTTCAAGTTCTGAGGGGTGCCATGCTGAGCGTCGGCATATTCGAAGTCCTTTTCGATCCGAACTTCCTGGCAACGGCGGCGGCTGCCATCGTGGCGTTCGCCACCATCGTGACGCTCGGCCTGCCGCTGATGGAGCGTTCGACGCTCAACAAGCGCCTCAAGACGGTTTCGGAACGCCGCGAGGAATTGCGCGCCCGCCACCATGCCAACCTTCAAAAACGCGCGAGCCTGCGCACCGAACCTGTCGGCTTCATGAAAGAGACGCTGGAGCGGTTCAATCTGTCCAACGTCCTGGAATCGCCCGACACGCGCAACAAGCTCGCCCGTGCCGGTTATCGCGGACAGGCGGCCTTGATCGCCTTCCTGTTCTTCCGCTTCGTCGTGCCGTTCATCGTGCTCATCCTGGCGCTGATCTATCTGTTCGGCATCAGTCACGTTCACTGGCCCACCGTCACCAAATTTTCGGCCGCCGTCGGTATCGGTATTCTGGGTTATTATCTGCCGGACCTGTACCTCACCAACAGGATCCAGCAACGCCAGACCTCGATCATGCAGGCCTTTCCCGATGCGCTCGACCTCATGCTCATCTGCGTGGAATCGGGCATGTCGATCGAATCGACCTTCACCCGTGTGGCGTCGGAGATCGGTTCGCGCTCGGCCGAGCTTGCCGAGGAATTGGGCCTGACCACCGCCGAACTGTCCTATCTGCCGGAACGCAGCGTGGCGTTCGACAATCTGGCGCGTCGCACGGGCCATTCCGGCGTCAAGGCGGTGGCGACCGCGCTCAACCAGGCCGAACATTACGGCACGCCGATGGGACAGGCGCTTCGCGTGACCGCGCAGGAAAATCGCGAACAGCGCATGTCGGAAGCGGAAAAGAAAGCCGCCTCCCTTCCGGCCAAACTGACGGTGCCGATGATCCTGTTCTTCCTGCCGTGCCTCTTCGTGGTCATCCTCGGACCGGCCATTATAAAGATCATGCACACGATGCATCACTGATCGCGGAAAGCCCGCGTTCGGGAAATATCCCGCGCAAATTAAAACGGCGCATCTCGCGATGCGCCGTTTTCGTTTGGCGGTGTGGGAAATTTCAGTCCGACGCCGCGCGCAGGTCGGGGGTGCTGTGTGCCGCCGGTGCGGGCGCGGCGGAGGCCAGTGTGCGCGGCGCGCCCGTAGCATCTGCCTTGGCTTCCTGCGCCGGGGCTGCCGGTGTTGCGGCCGGCTCGGCCGTTTCGGCGGTCTTCACGGGACCGGCTTGCGGATCTTTCGGCACGGCCTGCATCATCACGCGGCCGGTTTCGGTCTTTACGATCACGGGCTTTTCCGCCGATGCGGTTTTGGCCGGCGCAGGCGTCGCTTGCGCCACGGGGTTCGCGGGCGCCGTTTTCGCCGGAGCAGGAACGGCTGTCGCCGTCTTGACCGGTTGAGGAGCGGGCGGGGGGAGCTTTGCCGTTGCCACGGGCTTGGGCAGCGCGGCCGCCGGTGCGACCGAAGGAGCGGCCGCAGGCGTTGCGCGCGGCGATGCGACCTCGGCGGTCTGCTGACCGCGCAGGTTCGCCATCAATTCCGCGTTGCTGGTGATCTTGGGATCGTTTCCGGCGGCCTTGGCCTGAGCGATCAGGGCTTGTGCAGCGGGAAGATCGCCCGCCAGCATGCGCGACATCGCGTAATTGTTGAGAAGCGCAGCACTCGTTGGATTGAGCTGCAACCCGCGTTGATAGGCTGTCTTCGCATCGGCGAATTCGCTCTTCTGGTCGAAGGCGGCGCCGATCGCGGAATAATATGTCCAGTCGTTGGGCTTCAAATCGATCGCGCGCTTGAGGAAAGCGATTGCATCGTCGGATCGTCCGAGCAGCACCAATGTCTTGCCGTATTCGCCGCAAACCTCGGCGTTGTCGGGCGCCACCAGAACCATCTGCGCGAAGGCATGCGCGGCGGCGCCGTAATCGCCGGATAGGCGCTCGGCCTTCGCCTTGGCGATTTCACCGTCGAGATTGGCCGCGAGCGTCTTGGCAAGAGTGGGCGAGCTGTCCGCCGCCGCATCCTGCTTCGGCTGCTGTTGCGTTTGGGCTTGCGGGGCGGGTTTGGGTTTTTCCTTGGACTCGTCGGACGATCCAAACAGGTTGAAACCGAAGGCGGCGCTCGACCACATCATGGCAAGGGCGGTCAGCGCGACGCCGGAACGCAAGGAACGCATGGATTTCCCCTTGGACGGACGGCGCGATCATGCGGCAGGCCAAGTCAACAAACCTTTAAGCATAAGAGCCCGATTTTCATCATGCCGATCAAAGGCTCCGGTTTCGGACAAAAGGGTTGCGCCCGCCCGCTCAGGGGTCCAAATCCTGTCGCAATCGACGGTTGGAATGGTTCCATGACGCCACGCGGTGCCCTTTCTGTGGCCACGGGCGCGGGTCTCGCGCTTTGCCTCTGGCTTGCCGGGCCGGTTCCCGGCCAGGCCCAGCCTGCGCGTATCGCCTTCCAGATCAGCACCGGTTCGACGGGGGGCACCTATTTCCCTGTGGGGGAGCTGATCGCCGGCCTCCTCAGCCACCCGCCGGGCGCACAAAGATGTGAGAAATCAAGGCTTTGCGGTCCACCCGGGCTGATCGTGACAGCCCGCACCAGCGAGGGCGCGGTGGCCAATGTCCGAGCCGTGGACAACGGCGCCTTCACCTCCGGCCTCGCCCAGTCCGACGTGGTGGCCGATGCCGTGGCGGGCAAGGGCGCCTTCAAGAAAGAGGGACCGGCAAGGCATATCCGGGTCATCGCCGCCCTTTTTCCGGAAGATGTCCATCTGGTGGTGGCGGGCTCGTCGAAGATCGCCTCGGTCTCCGATCTCAACCACAAGCGTGTCGCGCTCGGCGCGGAAGGATCGGGAAGCCTTGTCACCGCGCGCGCCGTGCTTGCGGCATGGCGGCTGCGCGAACGCCATCTCAAGACAAGTTTCGATCCGCCGGAGATCGCCGCACAGAAACTCGCGCGCGACGAGATCGATGCGTTCTTCTTCGTCGGCGGTCCGCCCGTGCCGTTGATGCAGAGCCTGATCGCGCGCAAACAGGCCCGCCTCGTGCCCATCGACGGCGACGGACGCGCGCGCCTGTTGAAGACAAACGCAAGCCTTTCCGCCGATGCGATTGCCGCCGGCATCTATCCCGGCATGGGCAAGGTCGAAACGGTGAAGGTCCGCGCATTGTGGATCGTCAACGACAAGCAGCCCGCAGCGCTTGTTTACGACATGACACGCGCGCTGTTCGAACCCGGCAACGCGTCATCGCTGCAGACTAATGCCAGCGCCCGCCGCATCGCTCTCGACACCGCCGCCCGCGATCTGCCCGCACCGCTTCATCTGGGCGCGGAGAAGTTTTATCGGGAACGCGGAAAACTGATGAATTGACTGTCTTCCCGTGAAATGGGAGAGGATCTCACGCCAATCCCTCTTCCACTTCTTTCTTCGCGTCCCTGCCCCAATCCACCATCGCCGGCAGCGCGAACATGCGGTCGACATAGGCTTGCGCGGCATCCGGCATGTCGATGCCATAGGTGCGGAAGCGCGAGCACACCGGCGCGTACATGCAATCGGCTATCGAGAAGTCTCCGAACAGGAACGGGCCGCCATGCGCGGCCAGCGCATCGGTCCAGATCTTCAATATGCGCGCGATTTGCGCCTTTGTCGTATCGCGCAGATCGGGCGTCGGCAGCTTGCGCGCAAAATCCATCGTCATCTGGTCGCGCACATCGGGAAAGCCCGAATGCATCTCCGCCGACACCGCGCGCGCCTCGGCACGTGCGCGTGGTGCATCCGGCCACAGTTTGGCTTGCGGATGCCGCTCCGCCAATGTCTCGCAGATCGCCAGGCTGTCCCACACGCTCCATGCCTGGCCGTTTTCTTCGATCCTGAGCAGCGGCACGCGGCCCGAGGGCGAGCGCTTCTGCACCTCTTCCGTGGTCGAATTGCGCCGCAGGGCAATCAGGTCTTCTTCGAAGGGCACGCCGATATGACGAAGCGCCATATAAGGCCTCAAGCTCCAGCTCGACCAGTCCTTCGTTCCGATGACAAGCGTGTAACGGGCAGCCATGGCTTCTCCTTGCGGCGGGGCGAGAGGGTTTCTAGAATCTGTTGCGATCCAGCATAAGGCATCTTCATGCATGATAGCTTTGCCGCGCGTGCAAAGGCTGCGGTGCCGTTGCACGCCGTGACATCGGCGGATTTGGCGAAATTCCTTTCCCGCCGCGGCAAGCGCGAATCCACCTGGCTCAAGCGTTCCGGCTTTGCGGCAAAGGAGGGCGAGATCCGGCTGGTGCCCGATGCTTCGGGCGGTCTGGCTTGCGCGGTTCTCGGCCTCGGCAAGGGCGAGGATTCGCTCGCGCTTGCCGCCTTTTCCGAAACGCTTCCCGCCGGCACCTATGCGTTGGGCGATGTGCCGGATGCGTTCGGCGGCACCACGGCGCTCATCGCCTGGGCGCTCGGCACCTACAAATTCAATCGCTATCGCAAGTCCAAGCGCGAAACGCCGAAACTCGCCGTACCGTCCGGCGCCGACGCCGCGGAGGCCGCGCGTATCGCCCGGGGTGTGTTTCTCGCGCGCGATCTCATCAACACGCCCGCCAACGACATGGGACCGGCCGAACTCGCCGCTGCCGCCAGAGGGTTGGCGAAGGAGCACGGCGCGAAGATTTCCGTCATCGAAGGCGAGGCGCTGAAGAAACAGAACTTTCCTCTGATCCACGCGGTTGGTCACGGTTCGGAACGTGCGCCCCGTCTCATCGACATCACCTGGGGCAGCGGGCCCAAGGTGACGCTCGTCGGCAAGGGCGTTTGCTTCGATTCGGGCGGCCTCGATCTCAAACCGTCCTCGGCGATGCTCACGATGAAGAAGGACATGGGCGGGGCCGCCACCGTTCTCGGTCTCGCGCACATGATCATGGACGCGAAATTGAAGATGCGTCTGCGCGTGCTCATTCCGGCGGTGGAGAATTCGGTCTCAGGCCGCGCCTATCGTCCGGGCGATGTGTTCGCGAGCCGCAAGGGCCTCACCGTCGAAATCGGCAACACCGATGCGGAAGGGCGGCTGGTTTTGGCGGATGCACTCTCGCTCGCCGATGACGACAAGCCGGATTTGCTGATCGATCTGGCCACACTCACCGGTGCGGCGCGCAGCGCGACAGGCATGGAATTGCCGCCGTTTTTCACCGACGATGAACAACTCGCCACCGATCTCTCCGCTTGCGGCGAAGACGTAAACGATCACGTCTGGCGTCTGCCCCTGTGGCGCGGCTATGAATCGGCGCTGTCCAGCGACATTGCCGATCTCACCAACAATCCGAATTACAATCTCGCAGGCGCGATCACCGCGGCCCTGTTCCTCAACCGCTTTGTCGAGAAAACGAAAAGCTGGATGCATCTCGATATTCCGGGCTGGGTCGACCGTCCGAAGCCCGGCCGCCGCAAGGGCGCGGAAGCCAACACGGCGCGCGCGCTCTATGCGTTGCTGAAATCGCGTTACGCATGAGCTTCGACCCCCGCATCACACCTGCGCGCGGCGATCTCGCGGCGTCCTCGTTGCGCGGCAATGTGGAAGCGAAATCGTTCGTGGAAGGCGAAACCTCGGCCATCTGCGTGGGACGCACGGGTTTGCGTGCCGGGCCGTCCGCCACATCGGGTATGGCGAGCGAAGTGTTGTTCGGCGAAACCCTCACCGTCTACGAACGCCGCGACGGCTGGGCCTGGGTGCAATGCGCGCTGGACGATTATGTCGGCTATGTGCGCGAAGAGGCGCTTGGCGAACCGATGCGGCCCACCCATCGTGTGATCGCAACTTCGACGCCGCTCCTGCCCGCACCGGATGTAAAACGTCCGGCACTCGATCTTCTGCCGATGAATGCGCAAGTCCATGTTGCGGGCTATGAAGGCCGTTTCGCGCGGCTGGCCTCGCGCGGTTTTGTGTTCGCCGACCATCTCGTCACGCTCGACGACAGGCAGAAGGATTGGGTCGCCATCGCCGAACGCTTCCTTGGCGCGCCTTACATCTGGGGCGGCAAAACTTATGAAGGCCTCGATTGTTCCGGCCTCGTTCAAACCGCGCTGCAAACGGCGGGCATCGCGTGCCCGCGCGACAGCGACCTGCAGGAAAAGGCGCTGGGCCGCGCGGTCGAGGATTTGTCGCGTCCGCAACGCGGCGATCTCGTTTTCTGGAAAGGCCATGTCGGCATCATGCTCGACGGCGCGCGAATGCTTCACGCGAACGCCCATTCGATGAACGTCACCATCGAGCGCCTGTCGGAAGCGATTATGCGCATCGCCAAAACGGGAAGCGAAGTGACGAGCCTCAGGCGGTTGTGATTATTTCGAAGCGACGGCACGTTCCAACGCTTCGCGGATGAACCGCTGGTAGGGCATCTTTCTTGCGGTTGCCCGCTTCTTCACGGCCTCAAGCAACCGCTCGGGCACGCGCATATTGATACGCGCGGATTTCGTCTCGAATTCAAAGCCAGCTCTTTTGAATTGAGAGAAGTCGAGATCGGACAGGTCCTGTTCCAGGAAGGCTTCGGCCTCCTCGTCGCTTCTAAGTCTGGGCACTTTTCTAAGGCGTTGCTTTTTTCTTTCCATATGCTTCCAGCTCCTTGCGATGCATATACCGAGCGCTCACGGGCCGTATGATGAATCGGCCTGCGTTTAGTCGAAGGGTGAAGACGATAAACACGGCACGGCCTGCAGGTGTTCGGTCCACTGCGATGAACCGGTCTTCCGAATCGGAATGCGCCAAATCGCGCGAAAGCGGCGGGTCTGCTCGCAACACCGCTTCGATTTCCTGAATTGTGACACCGTGCTTGCGGCATTTGTCGCGGTTGCCATCATCCCAGTCGAATCCGGCTATCTTCACTGCGAACGTACCCCCTCTGCGCACAAAAGTACATACATTTGTACGCCCAAAAATCTGCCGACAATCTCAATACCCCCGCTCGAAATCCACCAGGTCCGAGAGTTTCTCCCCGCGTTCCACCTTGCCCATTCCTTCGATCACGAAACGGGCGGCTTCGCGCGGATCGGTCAATCCGGCGACATGTGGTGTCACGGTCACTTTGGGATGCGCCCAGAGCGGATTGTCCGCCGGCAGCGGTTCGGTTTCGAAAACATCCAGTGTCGCGCCGGAAAGGTGATTGGAATCGAGTGCGGCGATCAAATCGCGCTCGACGAGATGTCCGCCGCGCGCCGCGTTGATAACGGCCGCGCCCACCGGCATCTCCGCAAAGGTTTTCTTGTTGAGGATGCCGCGCGTCGAAGGCGTCAGCGGCAAAAGACAGGTGAGGATGTCGGTGCGGGCAAGGAACGGTTTCAAATCCGCATCGCCCGCGAAACTCTCGATGCCCGGCACGTTCTTCTTCGTGCGGCTCCATCCGGCGACGGGAAAGCCCAGATCGCGCAACCGCTCGCCCGCCATCTGTCCGATTTCGCCGAAGCCCAGGATGCCCACGCGCGTGTCGGCGGTCTTGCGTTGGGGAATGCCTTGCCGCCATTGGCGCGCTTTCTGGAAAGCGTCGAACATGCGCTGCTGGCGGTGATGCATCAGCGTGTGCAGCACCGTGTATTGCGCCATCTCCAGCGTCAGCCATTTGTTGACGAAGCGCACCAGCGGCACATGGCGCGGATAATCCGTGTCGAGCAGGAAGCCGTCGACGCCCGCACCCAGGGAGAACACCGCTTTCAGATTGGGCAGCGACTTGAAGAGACCAGGCGGCGGGCGGAAGCTCAGCGCATAATCGACATCATCGGGCGCATATTCGTCGCGCCCATGCACCTTAATGACAAGCGAAGGATCGGCGGCCTGAATCTGGCCTTCCCACAACGGCGCCCAGTTCACCGGCACCACGAACAACAAGGTCTTCTTGCGCGTGCTCATCAGCACACGCTCCCGCGTTTCGTGACGCGCTTCAAGTCTTACGGCGTTTTCGGTGCAGCCGTCGCCGGAGCCTTTTCACCGGCGGCAGCGGGAGCAGCGGCAGATGCAGCTTCCGCAGGTTTGGCCGGTGCGGGTGCAGGAATCGGCGCGGGCGAATCGGATTGCGTGCGCAGATACGCGATCAGATCGATGCGCTCCTGTGCGCTCCTGATGCCGGCAAAGCTCATCTTGGTGCCGGGGATGTAGCTGCCCGGCGATTTCAGGAAGCGGAACAGTTCGTCATACGTCCAGTTGCCGCCCTTGGCCTTCATCGCGCTGGAGAAGGCAAAGCCGTTGCGGCCTTCGCCGCGCGGACTGTCAACAACGGCCCAGAGATTGGGACCGATCTTGTTGGGTCCGCCCTTGCTCAGATCGTGACATTGTTCGCATTTGTGGCTGATCTCCTGGCCGGCCTTCACATTGGCGCTGGCCAGCACCGTGCCCCAATCCGGCACCGGCTCTTCGGCGGGCGCTGCGGCAGCACCGGCGGCGGGCGTTTCTTCCACGCCCTCGACGACGTAGCCGGGCTTTGCGGGCGGCTCCACCTCATAGATCGCCTCGGTGGCGATCTTCACAACCATGACGAAGATCAACGTGCCCAGAACGGCGCCCGCGATCTTGTTCCACTCCCAGGAATCCATAAGGTGCCCACCCGAAAATCGTCGGCGACATTAGCCGCCGGACACCGCGCATTTCTCGCGGCGAAGCGTCGCATAAGTAGCGGAAGGACTTGGCGGAAACCGGAAATGAGGCCCCCCTCAAACCCTATCGTGCTGATCCCCGCCCGCATGGCCTCCACGCGGCTTCCGGGCAAGCCGTTGGCCTCCATCGCGGGGTCACCGATGATCGTCTGCGTCTGGCGGCAGGCGGTGGCGGCCGATATCGGCCCGGTGGTGGTGGCTGCCGCGGAACCCGAGATCGTGGCCGCCGTGGAAGGCGCAGGCGGCAGGGCGATCCTCACCGATCCCGATCTGCCATCCGGTTCCGACCGCGTTTTCGCCGCGCTGAAGGCGGTCGATCCCGCAGGCCGGCACGATGTGGTCGTGAATCTGCAAGGCGATCTGCCCGCGCTCGATCCGGCGCAAATCCGCATCGTGGCCGAGGCCTTGGGCGATGCCGACATCGCAACGCTTGCCGCCGAAATCGACGATCCCGCCGACCGTACCAATCCAAGCGTCGTCAAGCCGGTGGTCGCGTGGGAACCGGACGGGCTTTCGGGGCGCGCGCTCTACTTCACGCGGGCGAGTGCGCCTTCGGGCGACGGGCCGCTGTTCCATCACATCGGCCTTTACGCCTTCCGGCGCGAGAGTCTCGCGCGTTTCGTCTCGCTGCCGCCATCGCCGCTTGAAAAGCGCGAGAAGCTGGAGCAGTTGCGCGCATTGGAAGCGGGAATGACGATAAGAGTGGCGCGCGTGGACAGCGTGCCCTTGTCTGTCGATACTCCCGCCGATTTGGAAAAGGCGCGGGCGTTGTTGGGGCACAAATGAGCACGTTGATCGAAAACGCCAGGCGCGTGGCCTTTCAGGGCGAGCCGGGGGCTTACGCCAATCTTGCCGCGCGCGAGGCGCTGCCGCATGCACAGGCCATCCCGAAACCCACCTTCGAGGATGCGGTCGAGGCGGTCAGGTCTGGCGATACCGATCTCTGCATCATCCCGGTCGAGAATTCGCTGCATGGACGCATCGCCGACATCCATCACCTGCTGCCGGAAGCCGGACTTTATATCGTCGGCGAACATTTCCTGCGCATTCGTCATCAATTGCTGGGCGTGAAGGGCGCCATGCTCGATGACATCCGCACGGTGATGAGTCAGGCGCCGGCGCTCGGCCAATGCCGCAAGATCATCCGGGAGATGCGCTGGACGGCGCAGAATTGGCACGACACGGCGGGTTCGGCGCGTTATGTCGCCGAAACGAAGGATCGCTCGCTTGCCGCCGTCGCCTCGTCACTGGCGGGCGAGATCTACGGCCTGGATATCCTGAAAGCCGACATCGAAGACGAACCGCACAACATGACGCGCTTTCTCATCATGGCGCGCGAACCCGACGATGCGCCCCATGACGGCACGCCTGTGGTGACGACGTTCGTCTTCCGCGTGAGGAACGTGCCCGCCGCGCTCTACAAGGCGATGGGAGGTTTTGCCACCAACGGCGTGAACATGACCAAGCTCGAATCCTATCAGCTCGGCGGATCGTTCAACGCCACGCAGTTCTATGCCGATATCGAAGGCCACCCCGAAGACCGTTCGGTGCGGCTGGCGCTCGAAGAGCTGCAATTCTTCACCAGCAAGCTCACCGTACTCGGCGTCTATAAGGCCCATCCGTTCCGCGCGAACCTGCCGTAGATGGTCAGGCCTCCGCACATCGAGCGCGCTGTCCTCGATCTTCGGAAGTTGGAGGCGTATTGCCTGAATCCGCGTCATCCGAGAGGCCGCCACAAAGCCCGTTTGTTTCGCGACGTTCTGGATTTGGGCAGCGCGGATGCCGAGTGGTTAAAAGATATCCTTTTGAAGTCCCTGGCGGATCGCGAAGCGGTCGCCGCTGGCTCCGATGCGTTCGGTGATCGTTGGCGGGTAGACATTCCCGTAGCACGACAAGGACGGCGGGTGTGATAAGAACTATCTGGATGGCTAGAACCGGCGAAAATATTTTGCGCTTTGTGACGTGTTGGGTGCTCTGATGAAGACAAAAGCAGAGAAGGTTCATTTACTCGATGCTGTGGCGTTGTTATCGGATCGCCCGGCAGAAGGTCTGGCGCGCGGTCTCGTCGGCACTGTCGTCGAAATTCTCGGCGAAAACACGGTACTCGTGGAATTCTGTGACGATCAGGGCCGCGCCTATGCATTGGTGCCATCAAGCACGGACGATTTGATCGTCCTTCACTATGTCCCACAGGCCGCGTGATCGGCTGCACGCGCCTGACTATCGCTCCGCCCAATCCTTGATCAGGTGATGCGCAATCGCGATGGCGGGCGGCACCCATACGTCGTCCACGCCTTCGCCCTTGACGAGACGCCGCGCCACATCGCGCTCCAGCCAGCGCACTTCGGCGATCTCCGTCTCGTCGACGCGCGTGTCGCGGCTTTCGGCTTCGGCGTAGCAGCCAATCATCAGCGATGAGGGAAAGGGCCAGGGCTGCGTCGTGTGATAGGTGACGCGGCCCACTTTCAGCCCCGCTTCTTCCATCAACTCGCGCCGCACCGCTTCTTCAATCGTCTCACCGGGCTCGATGAAGCCTGCCAGTGCGGAAAACATCCCCCGCGGAAATTGCTTGCCGCGCCCCACAAGACAGGCATCGCCATGCGTTGCCAGCATGATCACCACCGGATCGGTGCGCGGAAAATGCTCGGCGTTGCAATTGGGGCAAACGCGTTTGTAACCGGCCTCCGCCATGGTGGTCGGCGATCCGCAGCGCGCACAAAAGCCATGGCGCTGATGCCAGTCGATCATCGCTTTCGCCTGGCCCATGATCGCCGCATCGCGCGGATCAAGCATCATCGCGGCTGCCCTTGCCTCGCGAAAATGTCCAAGCCCGGCAAGCGGTCCGACATTCGCCGGATCTTCCGCAGCACTGATATCGAGCGCGAACATCGCGTTGCGCCCTTCCAATCCCAGAAACACCCAGGGCGCGTCGGGCGCTGCAAGTGAATCTGCAAGGCCGGGGCGCATCAATCCCAGCTCCAGCGGCGCCGGCGCATTGTCCGGCCCGCGCAGGAACGGCTGCAGCCGCCACATCGGCAGAATGAGCGTGGAGGGATCGCGCCGCTTGGCATCGATCCATCCGGCATCGGGACGTTTTTCGCTCGCCCGGTTAAGCGGGTTTCCGGTGAAGGGGATCATCCCGCAAACAGAAACTAAAGCAGCGTTCCTTGCAAGATGAGAAGCGCCACCGAGAAATAGATGACGAGCCCGGTCACATCCACCAGCGTGGCCACGAACGGCGCGGACGCGCTTGCCGGGTCGAAACCGAACCGCTTCAGGATGAACGGCAGCATCGAACCCGAGAGCGATCCGAATAATACGATTCCCACCAAAGCCGCGCCGATGGTGACCGCGACAAGACGCCAGTGCGGGCCATAATCGTAGATGCCCAGCGTCTGCCACAGCACAATGCGCCCGATTCCAACCACGCCAAGGATTGCACCCAACGCAATGCCGGTGGGGACTTCGCGCAACGCCACGCGCCACCAATCGCGCAGCCGCACCTCCTGCAACGCCAGCGCCCGGATCAGCAACGAGGTCGCCTGCGACCCCGAATTGCCGCCCGAACTCATGATCAGCGGAATGAAAAGCGTGAGCACGATGGCGCGCTGCAATTCGTCGGAGAAATGCTGCATGGCGCTCGCGGTGAGCATCTCGCTCAGGAACAGAGCACAGAGCCAACCCGCGCGTTTCCTGATCATGCGGCCGAAACCGATCTGCATGTAAGGCTCGTCGATGGCCTCCATGCCGCCGAATTTCTGAACGTCTTCGGCGCTTTCCTGAAGGATCGCGTCGATCACGTCGTCCACGGTGACGATGCCGATCACATGGCCATCTTCGACCACCGGCACGGCGAGCAAATCGTATTTGGAGATCAGTTGGGCCGCTTCTTCGCGGTCGGTGAGCGGGGCGACGGTGATGGGCTGCGTCTGTGCGGCTGCCGACAGCACGCTGTCGCCCGGCTCGGCGGCGATGAGCCTGCGCAAGCTCACGCTTTGCACCAGCCTGTGCGTCTCGGGATCGAGAATGTAGATCGCATAGACCGTTTCGCGGCTGCGCTCGACCCGGCGCACATGGTCGAGCGTCTCGGCCACCGTCCAGTTCGCGGGTACGCTGACGAACTCCGTGGTCATGATGGAGCCCGCGCTGTGCATCGGGTAGCGCAGCACGCGGTTGAGCGCGGTCTTGGTGTCGGCATCCAGCAGCTTGAACAATCCGCCGCGCACAGGCTCTTCGAGCTGGCGAAACACTTCCGCCGCGCGGTCGGACGACATGCCGGTCAGGATGCGCGCGGCCTTGGGCCGCGGCAGCTGCGCGATCAGCTCGCCGGGATGTTCAAGCCCTGGCTGGTCGAAAACCTCGACCGCGCGTTCGTCCGGCATTGCGCTCAAAATGCGCAAGGTCTCTTCGCGGCTTTCCGCGTTGAGCGCATCGACGATATCGGGCGTGCGTTCGCGCGACAAACCGCGAACGAGATCGAAAGGCTCGCGGGTCACCGCGAGAAGCTGTTGAATCATGGCTCACATCCTTGGACCGCCGCCTTGGGCGGGAGTGAGCCGGTTTCCCTTAGCCCACTACCGTCCAGACGGCAGACACGATCGACTTGGACTTTCGCTGGGCATTGGGGGTCCTCATGTGCGCGGGCGAAACGGTTCCTCCGCGGACAGCAGGGATTTAATCCACAAACCGGCGAGGTCAACCCTTTTTGGCGTTAAACCTGCTTAATCGGACGACTCGCATTTCGCCGCGACCGGCTCTATATCGACCCCCGAGAGGTTGGCGGCGGACGACGCAATCGCGAACCCGGTCAGGTCCGGAAGGGTTCGCGCGAAAAGCAAGCGCGCGACAGCGCGATTGCCGCGCGAACGCCGTAACGGCCGAAGGCCCCCTCTTCGACTCGCAATTCCCAATCTCAGCCGCTATATCGACCCCCGAGAGGTTGGCGGCGGACGACGCAATCGCGAACCCGGTCAGGTCCGGAAGGAAGCAGCCGTAACGAATCCGCTTCGGGTCGTTGTCAGCCTCTCACCTTCAACAAATCCAAAAAACCGTGTCATCCCGGACGGCCGAAGGCCGAGCCGGGACCCATGGTATGTGTTGTTCGATAGGTCCCGGCTCTGCGCGATGCTGACGCATCGCTTGGCCGGGATGACAGGAAATGTTTGTTAGAATATGCGCCGGATTCTGCGCTAACCTCCAGCAATGGATGAAAATAACATCAGCCTAGGCCTCGATAGCCCGCCGCAGAAGGCGGAAGCCTATCGGGTGCTCGCCCGCAAATACCGCCCCTCGGATTTCACCGGGCTGATCGGCCAGGAAGCGCTCGTCAAGACGCTGTCCAATGCTTTCGCGACGGGCCGCATCGCGCACGCCTTCATGCTCACCGGCGTGCGCGGCGTGGGCAAAACCACCACCGCGCGCATCATCGCGCGCGCGCTCAACTGCATCGGGCCGGACGGCACGCGCAAAGAGCCGACCATCCATCCTTGCGGCGTGTGCGAGCCCTGCGTGGCGATTGCGGAGAGCCGCCATGTCGACGTGCAGGAAATGGACGCGGCCTCGCGCACTGGCATCGACGACATCCGCGAGATCATCGAAGGCGTGCGCTATGCGCCAGCGAGTGCGCGCTACAAGGTCTACATCATCGACGAAGTTCACATGCTATCGAAACAGGCGTTCAACGGCCTGCTCAAGACGCTCGAAGAACCGCCGCCGCATGTGAAATTCATCTTCGCCACCACTGAAATCCGCAAGGTGCCGGTCACGGTCCTGTCGCGCTGCCAGCGCTTCGACCTGCGCCGCATCGAAACGCCGGAACTCGCCGCACATCTGAAAAAAATCGCCGAACAGGAAAAGGTCAGCATCGAGGACGATGCGCTGGCGCTGATCGCGCGCGCCGCCGAAGGTTCGGTGCGCGACAGCCTTTCCCTGCTCGATCAGGCCATCGCCCATGACGAAGGCACGATCACGGCAGAATCCATTCGCGCGATGCTGGGGCTGGCTGATCGCGGGCGCATCCTCGACCTGTTCGAAAAGACATTGGGCGGCAGAATCGCCGAAGCGCTCGCCGATTTGCGCGAACTCTACGATCGCGGCGCCGATCCGCTCGCCATCATGCAGGATCTTCTGGAGACCACGCATTTCCTCACGCGCGTGAAAGTCGCCCCCGGCGCCGAAGGCTTCTTCGACGGCGGCAGCGCGGAAGCCAAACGCGCCGCCGACATGGCCGCGAAACTTTCCGTGCCCTCGCTGACGCGCGCCTGGCAGATGTTGCTCAAAGGCCTGTTCGAAGTCCGCGACGCCACACGTCCCATCGCGGCGTGCGAAATGGCGCTGATCCGCCTTAGCTACGCCGCCGATCTTCCGCCCACCGACAAGCTGGTGCGCGATGTGATGGATGGCGCCGGTGCACCGACCGCGCGCAACACGCCGGCGCCAAGCAGCACATCCCGCGCCCCAGTTGCGCAAGGTCATTTTCCTCCCCCGCTTGCGGGGGAGGGGGACCGCGTAGCGGTGGAGGGGGGCCGCGGTGCGACTTCCCCCCTCCGTCTTGCTGCGCAAGACACCTCCCCCGCAAGCGGGGGAGGAAAAATAAATTCCCTTGAAGATCTCGCAGCACTTGCCCAGGCCAACAACGCGCCTGTGTTGAAAGTGAATATCGAGAACGATATCCATCTCGTCCGCCTCGAACCGGGCCAGCTCGAATTCCGTCCGAGCGCAAAAGCGCCGCGCACCCTGGCCGCCGATCTCGCGCAGAAGCTGAAGGATTGGACGGGCACGCGCTGGATGGTGACGGTCGCGCGCGAAGGCGGCGCGCCGACCATCGCGGAAGCCAAGCGTCTGGCCCGCGACGCCACCTTCGAGCGTGTGCGTCAGGAACCGCTGGTGCGCGCCGTGCTCGATCGCTTTCCGGGTGCAGAAATCGTCGCCGTGCGCGATCTGGTGGAAGAGGAGATCGCCGCGCCCACCGAAGAGGACGCGTCATGAATCTCGGCGATCTCTTCAAACAGGCCAAGGAAATGCAAGCCAAAGCCGCCGACATGCAGAAGGTGGTGGAAAGCATTGAGGTCGAAGGCCAGTCCGGCGCCGGCATGGTTCGCCTTACACTATCGGGCAAATCCGATCTCAAACGTCTGGACGTCGATCCATCGCTGCTCAAGCCCGAAGACAAGACGATGCTCGAAGACCTCATCCGCGCAGCGCACGCCGACGCGAAGGCCAAACTCGAAAGCCGCCTTGCCGAAGAAATGCAGAAGATGAGCCGCGAAATGGGCTTGCCGACAGGTTTGGGCGGATTGTTCGGCTGATGCCCTCCCTCCCCGCCGGTCCCGAAATCGAGCGCCTGATCCAACTGCTCGCGAAACTTCCCGGCCTCGGTCCGCGGTCTGCGCGGCGCGCCGCGCTTGCCTTGCTGAAGAAACGCGAAGCCCTGCTCGATCCGCTTACCGCAGCGCTTCGCGATGCGGCGGCTGCGATCCGCACCTGCGAGACCTGCGGCAATCTCGATACGACATCGCCGTGCTCCATCTGCCGCGATCCGCGCCGCGATTCCCATGTGCTGTGTGTGGTGGAAGATGTGGCCGATCTCTGGGCGCTGGAACGCGCGGGCGTGTTTCGCGGCAAATATCATGTGCTGGGCGGCGCGCTCTCCGCGCTCGATGGCGTGACACCCGAACGTCTCAACGTGCCGCAACTGATGGCGCGCGTGGGCGAAGGCGTGGACGAAGTGATCCTGGCGATGAACGCAACCGTCGAAGGCCAGACGACCGCGCACTATCTGATGGACGCACTCGAACCCAAAGGCGTGAAAGTCACACGTCTCGCGCACGGCGTCCCCGTCGGCGGCGAACTCGATTATCTCGACGAAGGCACGCTCAACGCCGCGTTCAAGGCAAGGCGGCCGCTTTGAGAGGCAAGTGCCACTGTGCTATGCTGACGCCATGACGAAATTCGAGCGCGCCATCGCAGAACTGAAGAAGCTGCCGCCCGACCAGCAGGA
>DASZYI010000135.1:0-8571 GCA_035545475.1 Rhizomicrobium sp. | reverse complement strand
GCCGGGAATGACAAGGAAATGCAAACCGCGCTAACCTTTTTCAATGGCAAGGCCGGGCCGCAGAAACCTCATAACGGATGTCGCGGGTTTGCGCGTGGGTGCGGCGCATGATGACGCCGTTCGCTCGGGCGTGACGGTTTTGCTGGGCGATGCGCCGTTCGTGGCGGCAGCCGATGTGCGCGGCGGCGCGCCCGGCTCGCGCGATGTCGAAGGTCTCGATCCGGTGATGCTCGCGCCGCCGGTGGATGCGCTGGTGCTTTCGGGCGGATCGGTGTTCGGGCTGGATGCGGCGGGCGGCGTGATGGGCTGGCTTTCCACCCATGGACGCGGCTTTGCGATTGCGCCGGGTGCGCCGCTCGTGCCGATCACACCGTCGGCGATTCTGTTCGATCTCACGAATGGCGGCGACAAGAATTGGGGCGAACTTCCGCCTTATCGCGCTATGGGACGCGCGGCGGCGATTGCGGCGACAGAAGATTTTCAATTGGGCACGGCGGGCGCGGGTTACGGCGCGACTTGCGGCACGTTGCAGGGCGGGCTTGGCAGCGCATCGGCGGTGACCGACAGCGGCATCACTGTTGGCGCGCTTGCTGCGGCCAATGCGGTGGGTTCGGCACTGGTGCCGGGCACCGATATTTTCTGGGCCTATCCGTTCGAGCAGGCAAACGAGTTTGGCGGGCGCAAGCCGAAAGGCGCGTTGCCGCCGGTCGATCTCGATCTGCCGCCGGATATGAAAGGCGCGCGCGTGGGCGAGAACACCACGCTTGCCATCGTGGCGACGGATGCGGAGCTTTCGCGCGTGGAACTGAAGCGTATCGCGATCATGGCGCATGACGGGTTTGCGCGCGCCCTCAGGCCGATCCACACGCCGTTCGACGGCGACATCGTGTTTGCGCTTTCGACGGGAGCGAAACCGCTGCCGGGCGATTTCCGCCCGCGGGAGATTTTGCGGCTGGGTCACATTGCGGGGGATTGCATCGCGCGCGCGATCGCGCGCGGTGTTTATGAAGCGCGAACGATGGGGAACACGAAGAGTTACAAAGACAAATTCCCCGCCTGAAGGAGGTCCCCATGGAATCTGCTTTTTCGCTGACGCGCCGCAGTTTTGCCGCGACCGGACTGGTTGCGGGATTTGCATTGGCCGGCGGCCCCGTGCGGGCCGATGCGATTGTCACCGACGCGAACGGGCTTGATGCGGGCGAGGTTTCGATTGCCGTTTCCGATGGTGTGATCCCTGGCTATCGCGCCAAGCCGAAGGGTGCCGCGAAATCGCCCGCCATTCTTGTGGTGCAGGAAGTGTTCGGCGTGCACGAGCACATCCGCGATATTTGCCGGCGGTTTGCCAAGCTCGGCTACTACGCGGTGGCGCCTTCGCTTTATGCACGCGAGGGTGATCCCGGAAAATACGATCTTTCCAATGTGAGCCAGCTTTTCACCGACATTGTGAGCAAGGTGCCGGATGCCCAAGTGATGAGCGATCTCGACGCGACCGTGAAATTCGCGAGTGGCGATGGTGCGGACGTATCGCGGCTTGGCATCACCGGCTTCTGCTGGGGCGGGCGCATCGTCTGGCTTTATGGCGCGCATTCGAGTGCCGTGCGCGCAGGCGTGGCGTGGTACGGGCCGCTGAAAGGCGAAAAGAACGGTTTGCGCCCGCTTCATCCCATCGACATCGCGGCGCAATTGAAGGCGCCGGTGCTCGGCCAATATGGCGGCATGGACAAATCCATCACGGCCGCGGACGTGGAGGCGATGCGCGCCGCGTTAAAGGCCGCGGGCAAGACCGATTGCCGGATCGATGTTTTCCCCGATGCGGGCCACGGCTTCTTTGCCGATTACCGGCCGAGCTACAATGCAAAGGACGCCGCTATCGGCTGGCAGCATTGCCTCGCCTGGATGCGCGAGCATGGGGTGGGATAAACTCCATTGTCATCCCGGCCGAGCGTAGCGAGAGCCGATATCCATCAGGAAACGGCACAACAGGTCCGTCCTTGCGCTGGCGCCAAGGACCCGCGCGATGCTGACGCATCGCTTGGCCGGGATGACAATTTTTAATTGATCAGCGTTGATAGACGCGCACTTCGCCGCTCGCAAGGCCCGGGTCGGTCGAGGCGGAGACCTCCATCCGCGAGGCGGGAACGCCCATGTCGGTCATCGCGCGCAACACTTCCTGCGCGCGGCGTTTGGTGGTCGTCTGTGCGATCTGCACCGCACTCGATGTTCCACGGGTGGGCGAGACCGCAACGATTTCGAAATTCGCGTTCGGTTGCGAGGCCAGAGTCTGATTGAGCGAGGAATAGAGCGACTGCTGGAAATTGCCATTGCCGTTGCGCACGACCGCGATGGCGCCGCCGCCGGCGTTGAAATTGCCCGCGCTCATCGGGCGGACCGCGCCCATCATCGGCATCATGTCGGCGCTGTAGAGTTCGCCGTTCTTGATGCCGTTGGCCAGCGTGGTCAGGTTCGCGCGTTCGTTGGCGACATAGGCCGTCTGGCGCTGGATATCGTCGGCCACGCTTTTCAGCAGGCGGTCGATCAGGATGATGGTCTGGTTGGTTTCGTCTTCCAGCACGGCGAGCTGGCGGTGATCTTCGTCAACCGCGCCCGAGACATTGAACGTCGCCACGATCTGATCGAGCACGAAATGGGCGGAGGAGGAATCCGTCGTCACATCGGTGCCGACCGCGTTCAACGTGTTGATGTTGGCCGAAAGCTGATCGAGCGCGGATTGCGCGGTGTTCCACTGCGCCACCAGTTCGGGGTTGCCGCGCGTGGTGCCGAGCTGCAGGCGCGTCATGATCTGCGCCTTCGAGTTTTGATAGGTCGTGGCCGACGAAACATTGGCGGTGCGGATATCGGTCAGCCGTTGCGCGCCGGACGCGAGGCGCTGCTCGAGCCCTTCAAGCTGGCTGCGAAGCTGTTGCACCGTCTGGCTCACCGGCGTGCCGGTGTCGGTGCCGGGTTCGACGGTGACGGGCGTGATCGACACGCCATTGGCAGGGGGCGCGGCTTCGGCCTGTTCGACCGGCGCAGCGCCGTAGTCGGCGACGGGCGGCAGTGTTCCGGGCAGGTTGCCGCCGGAAGGCGCATAGCTGCCGGGTGCGGTGGAAGACGAAGAACTGTCGACCGGCGGAAGCGTTCCCGCCGCTTGAACCGGGGCCGGCGCGGGAACGCCCGACATATCCGGATTCTGTGACGTATCGGGGGGAATGCCCGTATCCTGCGGAACGCCGGACCCGGCTTCGGACGTGCCGCCGAACATCATGTCATCGATGCTGGAGCAGCCTGAGAGCGCAAGCGCGGCGACGAGCGCAACCGCACCGGCAACAGGCTTCTTGGATGAGCCTGGCTTCGCGCCCCTAAGACCCCTCATTTTTCACACTCCGTTCAAGCGGTTAGTGTCTTTTCACGAACGGATCTTTCCGCCAATGCGCCCCGTGCCCGCAGCTCGAATCCCGAGGCTGGACTGAGCCTGAGTGTTAACCAAGGGTACAGCCCCGGACAAGGGTGCAGAATGCGGCATGTTGCGGAATTTCCTGTGTGGCAATTGGACTTGGCCGGTTACGGGACAGGTTTTTTTCTGCACCGGACGGGCCGGGCGGTCCCTGGGCGCACTTATATATGTACCGGCGAACCCGGAGCACCTGAAATCGCAGACAGCCTTTCGAAGATGCAAACGGCGGGAAGCGTGGAAGACCGCCGCAAGCCGCGGCCAAAAATCCCGCTTTCCCCCCATTGATCAAGGCTTGCCATCGGGGGCCTCGCTGCATAGGTTCTGCCGCCCTCGTGGAACGCGCGCCCGTAGCTCAGCTGGATAGAGCACCAGACTACGAATCTGGGGGTCAGAGGTTCGAATCCTTTCGGGCGCGCCATTCTCTTTCAATGACTTACGCGATTTCCGGATTCGCCGTTTTTTGGCTGTCTGGGACTTTTGTCTGGGACTTTTCGTTGGAATGTATTCCAGAGCTGGCCGGATGGCAGCGCGATTGGCAGCTGCACGCTTCACTTCATCGGCAACGTGGATATAGGCGAGCGTCGTCTCATAGTCCGCGTGACGCGCCAGCGATTGCGCAGCAACGCCACCGCTCGTGATCGCGACATGCGTGATGAATGCCGCGCGAATATCGTGCCAGCGATAGCGGGTACCAAACTTCGCCTCGATATGTTTCATCGCAGTCGCCCAGGCGCTGCGAACGCCCTTGATGGCGTGCCACTTATGACGCTCTCCACGACGCCAACTAATTAGAAACGATGTCTCCCGTTCTTCGGCCTGATCGGCGAGGCGGCGCAGAAATGACATCGCTTCTGGAGCGCCGGGCAGAAACTCGTCTTCGTTGTCTTTGACCTCTTCCGCAAACAGCCGGACGCCGCCAAGGTCGAAATCGATATGGCGAAGTTCGAGGCGAAACGCTTCGCCCTTCCTAAATCCGAAATAGAGTGTCAGCGTGATCGCTTCGATGACGTGCTGAGGTACGACAGCCAACACCTCCTTTAGAATCATCTCTGGCACGGGCCGCGCTTTTCGTTTTGGCGTGTCGAGTGTTTTGACCTCAGGTACCTGGCGTAAAATCGTATCGCCGGTAATCGGATCGCGGAATTTGAGCGCTTGGGCAAATATCTGGCGCAGCACGTTGAGATATAGGTTGATGGTCGCTGCGCTACGCGGTTTGGGATTTTGGGGCCGCCGCCAAAACCTTGCGTTCTGTGGATCTGACGCATCCAACTTTGGACCGCCTGTCCAGACAAGTATGGGATTTGACCGTGCAAATTGCACGTATTCTTGCACACGCAGATCGCCAATCATCCGGATTGGAGTCGAAGGGCCGAAGAATTTGAGCAACTCTTTGGCATAGCGGTCCTTGTTGGGCGCATCGCTTTGGTTCCGCCAATTGGGCTCAAGGCTCGCGACGGCCTCGGCGAAGGTCAAATCAACCGTGCAGGTTGGGAGCCGGTCGTTTCTGGCGCTGTACTTTGCCAACGCTTCGGCTTCCCGCGCGGCGCGTTTGGTCGTGACCGGCTTGCCCTCTTTGTCGACGCAGTAACCCGAATACCTTCGGCCATCGATCATGAAATCGAAGGTCCACTGCTTGCGTCGCTTATCGAAATACACGGACATAACTGAACCAGGCTTTACGAAGCGGACGCACGCGTTCCAAATGGTGAATACTAAAGCAAGGCCAAGCTAACGAAAAAACTTGACATCACCCTAGTCCATCAATCCGCGCCGCTTCAGTTTCTCGATGGCCGCTTTGTGAGACGACCGCACCATGGATCGGGCTGCCTTCCTTTCTTCGCGACGCGAATTTTGGGAACTTGCTCGCCACTCTTGGTACTCAACGACTGAGTCTAAATAGATTCGCAAGCCTCTTTTCCCGATCCGGTGAGATTGAAGCTGGCCGGACCTGACGAGACGCCTGACCTGGCTCTCGTCGCAGTCCAGCAATTCAGCGATCTTGGAAACGCGTGCGCTTGGCCGCACACGGACGTCTATCACGGATAATTTGCCCTCAGGATAGTCGTCACGATCCATTGCAACAGAGTTGCGAATGGCTGTTGTCAAGTTCAACTCGAACTGGGGAGCCTTGCGGCAGAATGGCGAAAGACGTGCGGCGGTGGACGATGCCGCGGCCAGCCTCATGGCAATTTTGTTGCTATCGCCCCATTCATAATTTGCGAGAAAACGCAAATTTTTCCGACTTAACCGCCGGATTTAAAATCGCCTTTGTTTGTTGAGGCAGGCGAGCCCGACTCGGGATCGACGTATCGCCCGAAAATATTTTTCCTGAGGCGATGGCCATTCGGCGTTCGGGCTCCGTCTAACATTCATGAGAGCCGAAAACTCGACTCCCTGAAGGCCGAAAGCGGGCAGGGAATGGCCGAAAGATCGCTAACGAGCGGTAGCTCTACAAGCACTGACCGGCCGGGCGCGGAGATGATCGTGTCCGAGGCGGACGATTGGTTCATACGTGAAGTGCTGCCGCTGGAAGCAACGTTGATTCAGTTTCTTCGTCAGAATTGGCGGAACTGGAGCGACATCGCCGATCTGCGCCAGGAGGTTTACATGCGTGTGTACGAAGCAGCGCAGAAGAAAATCCCGGAGCAGACACGGGCGTTCGTGCTTACCACCGCGCGTAATATCGTGATCGACCGCGTTCGGCAGGAACGCGTGATTCCTATCGAAATGGTCAATGATCTGGAAGCCTTGGGCGTTGCTTCCGATCAAGCAGGGCCTGATCGCGTTCTGCTAGGACGCGATGCACTGCGCAGATTGCAAGCTGCGCTCGATACGTTGCCCCGGCGAATGCGCGAAGCCGTCATGTTCCGCAAGCTGGATGGCCTTTCGCATCGCGAGATCGCCGTTCGCATGGGCATCGCGGAATTCACCGTTCACCGGCATATCTCCGAAGGCATGCGTGCGCTCGCCGATGCACTGTTCAGCGAACAGCCGGACCTCAGGAAAAAGCCATGAGTGTGCAAGCCGACAAGCGCACACCGGACGCAGTCGAGGCTGAAGCCCAAGCTGCTGCATGGCTTGAGCGCCGCGACCGCGCGGACTGGACTTCGGAACTACAGGCCCAGTTGGAAACGTGGCTTGTTGAGTCCCCGGCGCACCGTCTCGCTTATCTCAGGCTCTACGCAGCTTGGAACTACGCTGATCGGCTGGTTGTAATGCGCCGACCGCGTCTCAGCCGTTTGGTGTCTTCAAGCCGCAAGATCGGCCCTGCCACATTCAAAATCGCGGCGGCATGCACCGTTGTTGCTGCAATTGGAGTGGCGGGCGTCAGCTATTCCAAGAAGCCCCAAACACAGGCGTTTGAAACGCCTGTCGGTGGCCACGAAACGCTCAAGCTTGCCGACGGCTCGCGAATTGAATTGAACACCAACACAAAAGTTCGCGTTGCGCTGAGCGCAGGCCAACGAAAAGTGTGGCTCGACAAGGGCGAAGCCTATTTCGAGATTCAGCACAATGAGGCGCGACCATTCACGGTGATCACCGGCAATCATCGCATCACCGATCTCGGCACAAAATTCGCGGTTCGTGCGAACGGAGATTCGTTACGTGTCGCGCTGCTTGAAGGCCGCGCGAAGGTGGATACAGACTCAGTTTGGAGCCAGCCGCAATCCGTCATTCTGACACCTGGCGATGTAGTAGTCGCCACGCGTTCCAGCCTGTCGATGGAACGCCATCCGTCGCATCTGCTCAATGAAGAACTCGGTTGGCGTCGCGGCATGTTGATCTTTGATCGTACGCCGCTTGCCGACGTGGTGGCGCAGTTCAATCGCTACAACGCAAAGAAGCTGTCGGTCTCCGGCGCCGCTGCGCAGATGAAGATCGATGGCACGTTTCCGGCCGACAACATAGACGACTTCCTGCATCTGGCCCGTGCCGTTCTCGGTCTCAAGATCGAACGCCAAGCGGACGTGGTCATGCTGTCGCGGAATGCTCAACGGGAAAACCACTAACATATCTATTTTTTCGAAGTTCAGAGGGGGCAAAAAGATGAAACGAAGCTGGATCAAGGCCGCATTACTCGGCACCTGTGCCGCCGCCGTCGCAACGGCTGGCTTGGCGGAGACTTTCAATATTCCAGGGGGTGATCTCAAGTCCGCACTAGATGCTTATACAAGAACGACTGGCGATGCGCTCATCGTTTCAGATGACCTAATTGCCGGCACGCGAACGAGGGGAGTGCAGGGCGCACTGCCTGCAAACGAAGCGCTAGGCACGATTCTCAAAGGCACCGGGTTCAAGGCGCAGCGCACTCCATCGGGCGCAATCGGAATTGTTCGTGCTGCAGATCAATCCTCCCAGATTGAAATAAACAGCAATCTCCAACTCGCCCAAGCGGCGCCATCGCGTGCGGCCGTTGAAACCGTGACCGTTACATCGTCGAAGCTCGGAGGCGCAGACGTTCAAAGCATTCCCATTGCCATTACTGCGCTGAGCCAGGAGCAGCTTACCGCGACCCAAACAGCGGGAGGTCCAGACCTCGTGAAGCAGGTGCCAAATCTGACCTTCACCAAAACGAATTTCAGCGGCTACAGCATCACAATTCGCGGCATTGGCACCCAGGCAATTTCGGTGGCGACCGATCCGGCAGTCGCCGTTGCATTCAACGACATGCCGTTCATCCGCAACCACTTCTTCGAACAAGAATTCTACGACGTTAGCCAGGCCGAAGTTCTGCGCGGCCCGCAAGGCACGCTCTATGGCCGCAACGCGACCGCTGGCGTCGTGAATCTTGTCTCTGCCAAGCCGACCGATCAGTTCGAAGCCATGGCAAGTGCGGACATCGGCAACTATAAGAACCGGCGTTTCGAAGGCATGGTCAATATTCCGATCATCGATGATCGCTTCGACCTGCGCATTGCCGGAGAATGGACCAAGCGCAATGGCTACTCCTTCAACGCGTTGACTGACGGTTCGATCTGACCTGACGGGCCCTTTTTGTACCAGGCGGATTGTTAGAAACTGTCTTGGGAAAGGGGTTTTGTCATGCCGAAGAAGCGATTTAGCGCGGAGCAAATCGTGGCGCTGCTGCGTCAGATCGAGGTTGCCACAGCGCAGGG
>DASZYI010000134.1:0-9654 GCA_035545475.1 Rhizomicrobium sp. | reverse complement strand
AACTCCGACCCCCACCCGAAAAATGCTTCGCATTTTTCGACCTCCCCACAAGGGGGAGGTAAGGTGTGTTTTTTGCTGCCGCTCATACCATTGCCGAGGGCGTTTGCGTGTTGAAGCCACCCTATTTCCAACCTCCCCCTTGTGGGGAGGTCGAAATTCTTGGAGCGCAGCGGAAAGAATTTCGGGTGGGGGACCGAGTGTGTTGCGAACTCCGACCCCCACCCGAAAAATGCTTCGCATTTTTCGACCTCCCCACAAGGGGGAGGTAAGGTGTGTTTTTTGATGCCGCTCATACCTTTGCCGAGGGCGTTTGCGTGTTGAAGCCACCCTATTTCCAACCTCCCCCTTGTGGGGAGGTCGAAATTCTTGGAGCGCAGCGAAGAGAATTTCGGGTGGGGGACCGAGTGTGTTGCGAACTCCGACCCCCACCCGAAAAATGCTTCGCATTTTTCGACCTCCCCACAAGGGGGGAGGTAAGATGATGGTTCGCCTTTCCCGCATCACCAAAACCTTCGCCAACGGCGTTGCCGCTTTGGGGCCGGTGGATCTTGAGGTTGGGGCGGGGGAATTTGTTTCTCTTGTGGGGCCTTCGGGGTGTGGGAAGTCTACTGCGCTGCGGGTGATGGCGGGGTTGGTTTCGCCGTCCGACGGTGTTGTTTCGTTTCCGCAGGGGCGGCCTGAGATTGGGTTTGTGTTTCAGGAACCGACTTTGATGCCGTGGGCGACGGCGCTTCAGAATGCGCGGTTGGCGCTTTCGTTGAAAGGTGTCGCGCGGGATGAGGCGGATGCGCGGGCCGGCGCGCAACTGGCGGCGGTGGGGCTTTCGGGATTTGAGAATGCTTATCCGCGTGAATTGTCCGGCGGGATGAAGATGCGGGTTTCGATTGCGCGGGCGCTGGCGGCGCAACCGAAACTGCTGTTGCTCGACGAACCGTTTGCGGCGCTGGACGAGCAGACGCGGGGGGAATTGAACGACGATCTCATCCGGCTGTGGCGCGAACAGGATTTGACGGTGGTGTTCGTGACGCATTCGGTTTCGGAGAGTGCGTATCTTTCGACGCGCGTGGTGGTGATGAGCCCGCGGCCGGGGCGGATCGTGGACGACATTGCGTTTGCACACGCGCCGCAACCCGATGCGTCGCGGCGGTTCACGGCGGAATTCACCGACAATGCGAAACGGATTTCGGCGGCGTTGCGCGGGGGGCACGCATGAACCGGGCTGCGCAAATTCTGGTGCCGCTGGCGGTGGGGGCGTTGGCGTTGCTGGCGTGGGAGTTTTCCGTGCGTGCGTTCGATGTTTCGCCCATCGTGCTGCCCGCGCCCAGCGGAATCTGGGAAGCGTTCATCGCACATTTCGCGCAGTTGATGGCGGCGTTGTGGACGACGCTCAGGATTTCGGTGATTGCGTTCGTGCTGGCGGTGGTAGGCGGCGTGGCGCTGGCGGTGTTGTTCAGCCAGAGCCGCGTCATCGAGACAGCACTTTATCCTTACGCGGTGATCCTGCAGGTGACGCCGGTGGTGGCGATTGCGCCGATCGTGACGATCTGGATTGGATATGACCGCATCGACCTTGTGTTGCTGGTGCTGGCGGTGATTGTTGCGTTCTTTCCCATTCTCGCCAACACGACGCTGGGATTGCGGTCGGCCGACCACAATCTGATCGACCTGTTCCGGCTTTACGGCGCGTCGCGCTGGCAGGTGTTGTGGAAGCTGCAACTGCCGACGGCCCTGCCCTATCTGCTGGGCGCGATGAAGGTTTCGGGCGGACTCGCGCTGATCGGCGTGGTGGTGGCGGAGTTTGCTGCCGGTTCGGGAACGGCGACGGGGCTTGCGTGGACGATCACGCTTGCGACGCGGGAATTGCATATCGCGACGGCGTTTGCGGCGCTGGCGTTGTTGTCGCTGTTGGGGATTGCGATTTTCTTTGTGCTGACGTGGGTGGAATGGGCGATGTTGCATCGCTGGCATGAGAGCGCGGTGCGACGGGAGGTTTAGTTCTTACCTCCCCCTTGTGGGGAGGTCGGAGAGCGAAGCGATCCGGGTGGGGGACGGTGTTCGCAACAAGCTCGGTCCCCCGCCCGAAAAATGCTTTGCATTTTTCGACCTCCCCACAAGGGGGAGGTAAGTTTTTCTAGCTTATCGACACACCAATCAGATGCCCGATGCCATATGTTATTCCGGCGGCGAGATAGCCTATCAGAAGATGGCGAGCGGCTGAGACGAATGCGTTGCGGCCGGTGAAAAGCGACGTGATGGCGCCGGATAGTGCGAGGGCTGCGCCTGACAATGCGATGCTGGCGATCACGGCGGTGTTGCCGCTCACGAACAGGAAGGGTGCTACGGGAACAATCGCGCCGACTGCGAACAAAGCGAAGGAGGACGATGCGGCGGCGTAGGCCGAACCGCCCAAGCCTTCGGGATCGATGCCGAGTTCTTCGCGCACGAGCGTGTCGAGTGCTGCGTCCTTGCTGGTGAAGACTTTTTCGGCGAGCGTTTTGGCGGTTTTCTCGTCGATGCCCTTGGCCTGATAGATGAGTTCGAGTTCTTCGCGTTCGAGTTCGGGCGCGGTTTCGAGTTCTTCTTTTTCCGTCGCGATCTGGCGTTCGGCGAGTTCGCGCGAGGAACTGACCGACAGCCATTCGCCCATCGCCATCGAACACGCACCCGCAACGAGACCGGCGAGGCCAGTGAGCAGTATCGTGTGGGAATTGGCAGCGCCGCCGGCCACGCCCATCACCAGACTCATGTTGGAAACGAGGCCGTCGTTCGCGCCGAGCACGGCTGCGCGCAACGCATTGCCGCCGCCGCCGCGATGGCGGCCTTCGAGTTGGGCGAGCGTCTGGCCCGGCAATCCGCCGACGCGCGAAGCTGCCGCCTGCACGATGCGGGCGTGGCTGCGTTCGTCGTTGGGAAGTCCTGCGGCGACCGCTTCGGGCTGGTTGTCGTAATGGGCGACGTCGTGCGCTTCGGCGCTGGCGACGACGGGCAACATAGCGGCGGCGCCGAAACGGCGGCTCATCCAGGCGAGGATGCGCGCGCGGGCGGACGGTTTGAGATTGATGCGCGCGCCGTTCTTGTCGAGCGCCTTTTGCCAGAATTCGGCATGCGCGCGTTCGACCGCCGCGAGACGGCGATAGACGGCGGCGAGTTTTTCATCCGGCTCGGATTGGGCGAGCGCTTCGTAGAGCAGCGCGCCATCGATCTCGCCCTGGAGATTGCGCGCGTAGCGGCGGGTGTCGCTGGTGGACAATGTGGAGGCCCCTTCTTTTGCCGATAGAACTCTAATGACGATTTCCATTTCTTACCTCCCCCTTGTGGGGAGGTCGGAGAGCGAAGCGATCCGGGTGGGGGGCGGTGTCTGGAACAAGCTCGGTCCCCCACCCGAAAAATGCTTGGCATTTTTCGACCTCCCCACAAGGGGGAGGTTAAGTGTCACTGTTCACGCGCCCGCTGAATTTGTTTGGCGATGCCGTCGAGCAGCATCACCAGGCCGCGTTCGAAGATGGCGGGGGCGTCTTCGGGTTGGGCGATTTCGAATTGGACGGCGCCGGTGACGAAAGCTGCGATCAGGCGGGTGGCGCGGGTGGCGTCGTGCGAGGTGAGACCGGCGGCTTCGAGGACGCGCTGCTGGGCGGCGGATAGCGGATCGTCTTCGCGTGCGGGATGGGCGACGAGGAGCGGGACGGCGTTGGGATGGGTGAGCGCCATTGCGCGCCAGCTTCTGGCGGCCTGGCCGAGCCAGCTTCGCCAGCCGAGATCGGATGGCGGAAGCGGGATTTGCGCGCGCAGGGTGGCGGCGATCTCGGCGGTGAGCAGGTGCTTTGAGGGGAAGTGGTGATAGAGCGCCATCGCCTCCACCCCGAGGCGGGCGCCGAGTTTGCGGGTGGAGAAAGCGTCGAGGCCCTCGGCGTCGATCAGGGCGAGGGCTTCGGTGGCGATCAGGGATTTTGTGAGGGTTTGGGCGGCCACTTTACGATGTAAGGTTTGTCTCTGCTTCGACATTACAGTGTAAGGGTGATGGGTGCAATCGGCCCGAAATCGAGCGCATTTCTTACCTCCCCCTTGTGGGGAGGTCGAAATTCTTGAAGCGCAGCGGAAAGAATTTCGGGTGGGGGGCGGTACCCGTTGTGGGCACCGTCCCCCACCCGAAAAACGCTTTGCGTTTTTCGACCTCCCCACAAGGGGGAGGTAAGAGATGTGCCGCCGTTTAATACGATTTCATTATGTAAAATATTCCAAAATACAATTCTTCTTTGTGATGTCTTGATTTCGCAGTGCGGAAATGTGACCTAACGGGCATGGCTGCGCCCGTTCCACAGATGTTGACCGCGAACCGTCTGATCGACGGGGAAGTTCTTTATTGGCATGACGGGAACTGGGTTTCCGATTTTGCGCGCGGTGACGTCTTTGACGATCCGAAGGCGGCGGAAGCGGCGCTGGAAGCGGCAAAAGCCTTCATGCGGGACAATATCGTCGTGGCGGCCTATCTGTTCGACGTGCGGCGCACGGCGAACGGCGTGGAGCCGGTGAAGGAACGCGAGATCATCCGTGCGGCGGGGCCGAGCAATCGCACCGACACGGGCAAACAGGCGGGACTGGGGCCGCAGGAGCCCAAGGACATTCCGCCCATCCAGCTATAGGCGACAGCCATGTACAGGTACGACGAATTTGACGCCAAGATGGTGCGCGAGCGCGCCGAGCAGTTCCGCTATCAGGTGGAACGCCGCATCAAGGGCGAGTTGACCGAAGACGAATTCAAGCCGCTGCGTTTGAAGAACGGGCTTTATCTGCAGCTTCATTCCTACATGCTGCGTATCGCGGTGCCTTACGGGACGCTCGCCCAGCGGCAGATGCGGCAGTTGGCGTTCATCGCGCGCAAATACGATCGCGGCTACGGCCATTTCACCACCCGCACCAACATGCAGTTCCATTGGCCGCGGCTGAAGGACGTTCCCGACATTCTGCATCATCTGGCCGATGTGGAGATGCATTGCATCCAGACATCCGGAAACTGCGTGCGCAACGTGACGGCCGATCATTTCGCGGGCGCGATTGCGGGCGAGCTGGAAGATCCGCGGCCGATCTCGGAAATCATCCGGCAATATTCGAGCTTCCATCCCGAATTCAACTACCTGCCGCGCAAGTTCAAGATCGCGGTGTCGGCGACCAAGGAAGATCGCGCGGCGGTGAAATGGCACGACATCGGCATCGAGATCATCAAGAACGATGCGGGCGAAATTGGCTATCGCGTGTTCGTGGGCGGCGGCATGGGGCGCACGCCTTATGTGGCGCTGGAGATCGGGCACTTCGTTTCGAAGACAGATATCCTTGCCTATATCGAGGCGATTTTGCGCGTCTATAACGAGTATGGGCGGCGCGATAACATCCACAAGGCGCGCGTGAAGATTTTGGTGCACCAGTTGGGCGCCGATGAATTCCGCCGCCAGGTGGAAGTGGAATTCGCCGAGATCAAGAAAACCGGCACCTTGCAATTGCCGCCGGAAGAATTGAAGCGGATCGAAGCCTATTTCGCCCCGCCCGCGTTTGAAGACCTGCCGGATGAATCGCCGGAATTCGATGCGGCGGTGAAAGCGGACAAGGATTTCGCCAACTGGGCGAAGACGAACCTCACGCCGCATCGCGCGCGCGGATACGCCATCGCCACGATCTCGCTGAAGAATATCGGCATGACGACGGGCGACATCAGCGCCGATCAGATGGATGGCGTGGCGCAGATTATGGACGATTTCGGTTTCACCGAAGTGCGCGTGAGCCACGAACAGAACCTGGTGTTCCCGCATGTGCGCAAGAAGGATCTGCCGGCGGTGTTCGCGCGGTTGAAGGCGCTGGATCTTGCGACGGCGAATGCGGGGCTGATCACCGACATCATCTGCTGCCCAGGCCTCGATTATTGCGATCTGGCGAATGCGCGCTCGATTCCGATTTCAATGGCGATTCAGAAGCGCTTTGCCGATCTGGAACGCCAGCACGATCTGGGCGAGATCAAGATCAAGATGAGCGGCTGCATCAATGCCTGCGGCCATCATCATGCGGGCCACATCGGCATTCTCGGCGTCGACAAGAAGGGCGTCGAGTTTTATCAGATTCAGTTGGGCGGTTCGGGCGCGGAAGATGCGAGCGTCGGCGAGATCATGGGGCCGGGTTTCGGCAAGGACGAGATCGTCGATGCCATCGAACGCGTGGTCGATGCCTATGTGAAGCTGCGCGAACCGGGCGAACGCCTGCTCGACACCTATCGCCGCGTCGGCATGACGCCGTTCAAGAACATGGTCTATCGGGAACAGATGCATGCCGCTTATTAAGGACGGCAAATTCGTCCAGGATCGTTTCATCTTCATTCCCGACGGACAGGCGTTTCCCGACGACGGCGGCGTGATGGTGACGTTCGACCGCTTCCAGAGCGAATGCGCGACATTGATCGCACACCACCGTCCGCTGGGCGTGCGGCTGGCGGCGAGTCAGAATCCCGAAGTGCTGAAGGACGATCTGGCCAACATCGACGCTATCGCGCTGGAATTTCCGATCTTCCGCGACGGGCGCGCGTTTTCCTGGGCGCGGATGCTGCGCCAGCGCTTCGGCTACAAGGGCGAAATCCGCGCGGTGGGGCATTTCCTGTATGACCAGCTCGCTTTCATGATGCGCGTGGGCTTCGACGCCTTCGACGTTCGCCAGGATTTCCGCATCGAGGAATTCGACCGCGCGATGCGCGAGATGACCTATGTCTACCAACCGAGCACGGACGGCCGGAAAACGGTGATGCAGATCCGGCGCGGGGAATAACCGGGGTAGATTCTGCCCCACCTTCTTTACATAGGTTGAAATCTGCGAGTTGCATTGAGAAGAGAGACGATGACGCAGATGCTTCCCAACATCGTGAAAGTCGAGGCCCAACCTGGCTATGCGCTGCGTGTGAAATTCCGCGATGGCGGTTGGCGCGAGATCGCGCTGGAAGGTTTTCTCGCACGTTACAAAAGCGTGGCGACCCTGCGCGATGCGGCGGTGTTTGCCAAGGCAAAGGTGATCGATTGGGGGGCTGCAGCAGGTTGGCCGGGCGATGTGGCCATCGGCGCCGATACGTTGTGGCGGCTTTCGCAGGAGCAATCCGTTTTCGGACCGGAGGAATTTGCGGCGTGGCAGGAACGTGTTTCGCTTTCCAACCAGGAATGCGCGGATGTGTTGGGTGTCGCGCTCAGTACGATCAAATGTTACCGGCGCAAGGGCACGACGATCCCCGATGCCATCGCAATTGCCTGCCGCGCGATGGAAAATGAGCCCATGACACTGGCCGCACACTTCCGTCCCCGCCGCAGCGGACGGCCGAAAGCGGCGTGAAGTAACTCACTTGATCAACATCTCCGGCTTGTCGAACCAGTTGGCGATGTCGGGTGAAAGGTATTTAGCGAAGGCGCGATCGGTTTCGGCGCGGTCTTTCATTCCCAATTTCTGTTCGGCGAGCGCGCGGCCGTAGATCGGGATGGCGGCGCGGCCGATCAGCATCATGGTAGCGTCGAAATCGGCGATGGCTTCCTTGTAGCGGCCGAGGCGTTCGTAGAGCAGGCCGCGCGCCTCCAGTCCGAGGAAATAAGTGGATTCGTACTCAACGGCCCTGTTGCAATCGGGCAAAGCCATCTCGGCCAGATCCTTGTTCGCGACCAGGCGGATCAGACAGCGCCATGCATACGACCTCGCGATGTCGCCGAGCGCTACGGAGGCATCGGCCGCAGCGATTGCCGCGTCGTTGTCGCCGGCGAGGCTTTCGATCTCCGCCTGAAACATGCGCGTGTCGGCGTCTTCGGGCTGGAGTTCGATGGCCTTCTGGATGTTCGTGCGCGCCAACGCGAATTCGTGCCGGCTGAGATAGGTCACGGCGAAATTGTAGTAGAGTTGTGGAACATCGGCGGCGCTCGGCTGCGCTTTGGTGAGGTCCGTCAAGGCGAGATCGAATTGGTGTGTGTCGTTGTATGTTCCGGCGCGCGCGATAAGGGAGCGGGCAATATCGGGCCAGGCCTTCAGCGCGGCGTCGATATCGGATTGGGCGGCCGCATATTGCTTCAACTGGTTTCGCAGCATGGAACGGTTGAAGTAGAATACCGCCAGGTCTTCGCCGTCATAAGCGTTGGAATCGATCGCGGCGGTGCAGACCTCGATGCGTTTCTGCGCGCTGAATTCGCCCAGCATAATGCCCCTGGGGCTCAACGTGCAGGCCGGATATTTCGCCATGATCTCGTCGTGCCTAGCCGTTTCGGCAGGCGCCGGAAATGTTGCCAGCAGTGAAACGGCAATGATCGCGCCCGAAGCCCAATATCGCATGCTTGCCCCCGAAACCGTTTCTCAATAGCGCCCGAGACCGGCAAGAGAAAGCGTTCCCGGGGCGGCCGCGCATCCCGCCACTTGACCCCCCTGCCCCCCGGCCCTAAGAGGCCCGCCGATTGTTCTGGCCGAGAGGCGTGGCCCCCATGAATGTTCGTCCTACCGTTGTCACGGAACTGCCGCGCTTTGCTTCGATCGAGCAATTGATCGAGAAGACGAAACCCGTTTATCCGACCTATGCGATCCATCCCGACAAGTTCCGGGTGGCGGGCAAGCGGTTTGTCGATTCGTTTCCGGGCGATGCGCTGTATGCGGTGAAGGCCAATCCGCATCCTTATGTGCTGGAACAGGTGTGGGCGAGCGGTATTCGCCATTTCGACACCGCCTCGCTTGCAGAGATCGAACTGGTGCGCGGGCTTTTTCCCGAGGCGCAATGCCACTTCATGGCGCCGGTGCGCCTGCCGGGCGCGGCGAAGATCGCGTTCGAGAAATATGGCGTGACCGATTATGTGATCGATTGCGACTACATGCTCGACACCTTGCTGGCGGAAACCGGCAATCCGTCGAAGCTGCGGGTGTTTGTGCGCATCGCCACGCCCTTGGGCGGCGCGGTGCTGGAGCTTTCGAGCAAGTTCGGCACGACACCCGATGACGCCGCACGGCTTCTGAAGCGCGTGAAGGACGCGGGCGCGCAGCCGGCGCTCACCTTCCATGTCGGGTCGCAATGCCTTTCGCCGTTCTCCTATGCCCAGGCCATCGAGATGGCGCGGCGCACGGCGGCGCAGGCCGGTGTGAAGATCGCCGCCCTCGATATCGGCGGCGGTTTTCCGGGCCCCTATCCGGGCAATGACGTGCCGCCCTATCACTGGTATTTCGACACCATCAAGGAAGCGCTGGCGACCTTGCCGGACCATGAGACGCTGCCGATCCTTTGCGAGCCGGGGCGCGCGCTGATCGCGGAAGGCCTGTCGCTGGTCACGCAGGTGACGCTGCGAAAGGGCGGCAGCATCTATATCAATGACGGCGTCTACGGCAGCTTCGACGAACTCACCCTGCCCGGCTGGACGGCGGATTATGCGCTGCACGCGATCACGCTCGACAAGAAGGGACGCGCGCGGCCGAAGCTCGGCACCTTGAAGGCGTTCCGCGTCTATGGGCCGACCTGCGATACGCTCGACGTGCTGCCGCGCCCGCTGCAATTGCCCGACACCATCGCGCCGGGGGACTTCGTGGTGTTCACCGATGTGGGCGCCTATTCGGTGGCGGTGCGGACGGACTTCAACGGGTTCTATCCGGATAGCTGGGCGATTGTGGGGAATTGAA
>DASZYI010000133.1:0-15746 GCA_035545475.1 Rhizomicrobium sp. | reverse complement strand
CGACGCGGCGGCCGAATTCAACCGCTATGGCGACAGGAAGCTGGTGGTCACCGACACGGCATCGCGCCTCACCATCAACGGCGCCTTTCCGACCAACGGGGCCGATGATTTCGCGGGCGTAGCCCACGAGATCTTCGGACTGCATGTCGATCGCCGCGGCAACGACATCGTTCTTTCACGCTGAACAGGATTCGAGAGATCAAGGGGGGATTATGAACGGGTTGAGAAACGCCTTTCTGTCGGGAGCCGCCGTCGGCCTGGCGCTCACTTTAACGAGCGCTGCCCATGCCGAAAACTTCAGTATCCCCGGCGGCACGCTCGCCGATGCGCTCGACAGCTATAGCGCGCAAACCGGCGTCGCACTCGCGATCTCAACCAACGCTCTGAAGGGCGTGCGCACCCACGGCGCCTCGGGCAACATGTCGCCGGAACAGGCGCTCACCCGCATCCTCTCCGGCACCGGCTTCGGCTCGCGCCGCGTCGGCAACGCCGTCGCCATCGTGCGCGACACCTCGCGCGAGAGCGAACTTGTTCCCACCGAATTGCAGTCCATCCAACTCGCGCAAGCCACATCCACACCGCGTGCGAGCGTGGAAACGGTGACGGTCACGTCGTCGAAACTCGGTGGTGCGGATGTGCAGAGTATCCCCATCGCCATTACCGCGTTGTCACAGGAGCAGTTGACTGCCACACAAACCGCCGGCGGTCCCGATCTCGTGAAGCAGGTCCCGAACCTGACCTTCACCAAGACGAACTTCACCGGCTATTCGATTCAGGTGCGCGGCATCGGCACACAGGCGATCTCGGTCGCCACCGACCCGGCCGTCGCCGTCGCCTTCAACGACACGCCCTTCATCCGCAACCATTTCTTCGAACAGGAATTCTACGATCTTTCCCAGGTCGAAGTCCTGCGCGGCCCGCAAGGCACGCTCTATGGGCGCAACGCGACGGCGGGCGTGGTGAACATTACAAGCGCCAAACCGACCGACCAATTCGAAGCAATGGCCAGCGCCGATATCGGCAATTACAAAAACCGCCGCTTCGAAGGCATGATCAACATCCCCTTCGTCAGCGACAAGCTCGACCTGCGCATCGCCGGCGAATGGACCAAGCGGGATGGCTACAGTTTAAACGAAACTACCAATCAGCAGATCGATGGCCGCGATCTTTGGTCCACCCGCGCTACCTTGCACTGGAAGCCCACCTCCAACTTGCAGGCCGATCTTATCTGGGAGCATTTCGCCGAAGACGACGATCGCCTGCGCTCCGGCAAACAGCTTTGCAAGAACGATCCAGGCCCGGCAACGTTGACGGCGGCAGATGGATCGGTCGTGCCGGTGCCTCCTGCGCAAGGCAATGTGTTCAGCATCAACGCGTCTTATTTTAGCCAGGGCTGCCTGTCGAGTTCGCTCTATTCAAAAGATGCCTTCCAGGTGCCGAATGGTTTCTCGTTGCCGTTCGTCAACGGTGCTTCGTTCGAAAGCCTTCTTAACTCGTATATCGACCCTTATGCGAGCACCACACAGTCCACCAATCTCAGAAACATCCAGTCCGCCTTCGAGCCGAAATACAAGGCCAAGAACGACACGATGGAATTGAATGCGAGTTGGAACGTCTCGCCCACCCTGACACTATATTCCGACACCGGTTACAATCGCGACTGGCTGTGGTCCAGCGAAGACTACAACCGTTTCAACACAACACCCGGTGTATTCCTGGGCGCTGGTTTTTCTGGCAATCCTTATGTCGATGAAAACGGTGTGTTCTGCGATCCGCAGCTTGGCTGCAGCGACCGCCTGGTAGTGCAGGATCTGGCGACCGAACATTCCTGGCAGTTGAGCCAGGAATTCCGCTTGTCGTCGAATTTCTCTGGCCCGTTCAATTTCAGCGCGGGCGGCAACTATCTGCATTACGAGACGGAAGAGAACTACTACGTATTCTCCAACACGTTCACGATGATCTCGCTGAACAACGTCAATTGCGGTGCCACTTATATTCCCGGCACCACCAACGATCTTTACTGCTTGAACAATGGGCGGTCCTATCAGCCCGGCTTCCCGAACATCGACAGCATTCCCACGGAAGCTCCGCAGTATCTCGATCCGAATCCCATCGCATCGCTCGACAATGAGGGCCACAACTACTTCCTCAGCCAGAACCCCTACAACCTGAATTCCTATGCAGTGTTCGGCGAGGCCTATTACAACATCACGCCCGATTTGAAATTGACTGGCGGCCTGCGCTGGACCGACGACCAGAAACATTTCACCGACATTCCAAGCGAGCTTCTGGTGATCGGCTATGGCTACCCCACACTTGGTCATGTCGATCAATCGTGGAGTAAGTTCACTGGGCGAGCCGTTGCCAACTGGACGCCGAAACTTTCCTTCACCGATCAGAGCTTGTTCTACGCCTCTTACGCTCACGGCTATAAGGCCGGCGGCGCCAATCCGCCGGGTCCCGTGCTGCTCAACGCCGATACCGGTTTCACGGCGGCTGGCGTGGCAAACAACATTGCATTTCCGGTTCACCCTCTTACGTTCAAACCCGAATATGTCGACGCTTTCGAAGCTGGAACGAAAAATACCGCGGTCGATGGTGCACTGACGCTCAACGGCGACGTATTCTTTTACGATTACAAGGGCTATCAGATTTCGCAGATCGTCGATCGCACGGCAATCAATTTGAACTTCGACGCCACCGTCAAAGGCGCCGAGCTCGAAGCGACGTGGGAGCCGGTACCCGGACTGAAGTTCTCCTTCGCTGGCGGCTATGAGCAAACGCGCATCAAGAACGGTCAGCAGGCCATCGATCTGATAGATCGCACTGCGGGTCATCCCGGCTGGGTCGTGATGAAGCCATCGGTTGGTCAGTCCTCCAACTGCATCCTCCCAGAATATGTTGCAGCGGCCTTGGTGCAAACCGATTACGGCGGCGAAGGCGATTCCAATGTCACGGCCTGCGGCACTGCCTATGCGGCTGGCCTCGATCCCGTCACGACCAACTACTACAATTCCAACACGACGTCGGTCCTTGGACCTGGCGGCATCTCGCATCCTTATCCAGGCTATGACCCGCTGAGCGTCGATCCCAATGCGCCGGCAAACGTCAATAATGGTCTTGGCCTGCCGCCGAACAATGGCGAAGGTTTCGCCAAGGATCTGAGCGGCAACGAATTGCCCAACGCGCCGCATTTCACGGTGTCATTGGGTGCTGATTATACCATCCCGGTTTCGCCCGATTGGGCGGCCACACTGCACGGCGATTTCTACTGGCAGGACAAATCCTGGGCACGCGTCTTTAATGATGATCCCTATGACCGCATTCGCGGCTATACCAACGTGAACCTTGCGCTGATCCTGACCGATCAATCCGGCTGGCAGTTCATGGGATATGTGAAGAACGTCTTCGACACCACCGCGATCACCGGCGACTTCCTTAACTCGGATGACTCCGGTCTCACCACCAACATCTTCCTCACCGATCCGCGCCTCTTCGGCGTGCGCGTCACCAAGCATTTCGACGGTGGCGGGATGAATGGCGGCACGGGCTTCGATTTCCTGGATTCCGATTCACGGCCGCAGCTTTGGTTGCAGCTCGGCGGCAATTTCAACGCCGCGCTCGCCGATGCGACAAGCCCTTACGAGCCAACGGCCAGCGATGTGTTCCCCAACGGGGGCACAGCGACGCCGAATTGGCCGGTCGGATTGCCGACACCGGCGCAATTGCAACACACGCCCAACAGAGGATTCGATTGGGAAGGCTCGCTCGCATTCACCCCGCCCGATACGGATTGGGTGTTGAAAGCTGGAGTGCGTTACGGCCGCACCTCGCGCAACAAACACTATCACAAGAGCATGATCGCCGGCACCAAGGAGGGCATCAGCTTCTTTGGTTACTATAGGCCCTGCAGCGCTTTGGCTGCGTATGGCGGCGCTTTAGCGTCAGGCTGTTATCACGGCGTAGCCAAAGAATTTGTCGATTCGCAAGATGCTTCGTCCGAACAACACACGATGCTCGACTTCACCTTAGGCAAAGATATTGGCATCGGCGTGTTCGGTAATGGCGGCAAAAGCATCATTGCCGCTGGCGTGCGATTTGCCCAATTCCATTCCCAGATGGCACAGACCCTAGGTGCGGATCCTCATTACAATTTGAGTGTCAATATCTTTCAGAAATATCACGAAGTATGGGAATTCGATTCCCATGAGAACCGCTCGTTCCATGGCGTGGGGCCTGAACTGACCTGGGATGGTAATACACCGATTTGGGGCGATGAAGACGATGCGCAAATCACGCTGGATATGGGCGTGAATGTGGCAGTGTTGTTCGGGCGTCAGAAATCGTTCTTACGTCATAACGTCAATCACTGTGTTGTCCAGGGCTTCGGCACGCTGGCCGTTTGCGAAGGCCAGACGATCGGGGGCGATATCGACGGGCGTGTCCCCGAGCCGCCCGACAATGTGAACCGCTCTCGCACCGTCACCGTTCTCAATATCGGCGGCTATCTCGGCGCTTCGATGCGGTACCGCAATGGCAAAGTCAGCTTCGGCTATCGCGCCGACACGTTCTTCAACGCCATGGACGGCGGCCAGGAGACGGCCAAGAGCTACAACCGCGGCTTCTACGGGCCTTATTTGAATGTGAGCTTGGGGCTGTAACTCCCATCCCATTTCTCAGACAGGCGGCGGAGGCACCTCCGCCGCCTTTTTCTTTTCCCGCAATTTCCTTGCTCTCGCTGCGGCGCACAACGCGCCCGGCAAAGATTTTTGCCCGTCCCACTCAAAGTTTTCCCCTCCCTGTTTGTCATCACAGGCGTAATTCTTGTGCGAACCCTCAGGGCTGACGAGGGATGACCGGGCGATCGGAAGACCAACGTGGGGAATCGGGCGCACGCCTGTTCGGCGAGCCGATGAACGCGTCCGAACTGAAGCTGTGGTTCGCGCAGGAGGTGTTGCCGCTGGAGGCGGCGCTCATGCAGTTCCTGCAGCACAATTGGCGCAACCAGTCCGACATCGCCGACCTCCGCCAGGAAGTCTATGTGCGGGTCTGCGAAGCCGCCCGCGAGGCGCAGCCCGACAACACCAAGGCATTCGTCTTCCGCACCGCGCGCAACATCCTCATCAATCGCGTGCGCCGCGAGCATGTCGTGCCCATCGAAGCGGTGGCCGATGTCGATGCGCTCAATCTCGCCGCCGACGAACCGAGCCCGGATCGCACCGTGATTGCGCGCGACGAACTGCGCCGCCTGCAATCCGCCTTGGATCGCCTGCCCGAACGCTGCCGCGAAGCCGTCATCCTCGGCCGGATCGAAGGCTTGTCGGGCCGCGAAATCGCCGAGCGCATGGGCATCACCGAAAGCACGGTGTCGATCCATCTCGCCAATGGCGTGCGCGCGCTTGTCGATGCGTTCTTCGCCCCGCTCGCCGATCGCCGGGGCAAGCCATGAGCAACGCGGGCGAAAACATCATGCCGCTGGGCGACGCCAAGGAAATCGAAGCCGCGGCCGCCGATTGGTTTCAGCGCCGCCGTTTCTGGAACTGGAGCGAGGAAGACCAGACAAAGCTCGATTCCTGGCTGGAAGAATCGCTGGCCCATCGCGTCGCTTTCTGGCGTCTGGAAACGGGCTTCGAGGGAACCGAACGTCTCACCGCGCTCCGGCATCCCCATTTCGGCACGGTCGCAGAGATGCCCAAAGGTAGGTGGCGCCCCATCCTGTTTCGCACCGCCGCCGCGTTGATCGTCATGGGAGCGGTGGGCGCATTTGCATTTCGTTACGAAGAACCTGCGCCGGTCGAAAAAGCCTATACCACGGTCGTTGGCGCCACCAAGGAAATCAAGCTCGCCGACGGCACCACCATCGAACTCAACACCAACAGCAAATTGCGTGTCTCCATCGGCCGGCATCGGCGTTATGTCTGGCTCGATCGTGGCGAAGCCTATTTCCAGGTGGCGCATGATGAATCGCGTCCCTTCGTGGTGACGGTCGGCAAGCGCCGTATCACCGATCTCGGCACCAAATTCCTCGTTCGCCGTGGCCATGAGCAAGTGGAGATCGCGGTCAGCCAGGGCCGCGTCCGCCTCGAAGCGGCAGACGAAGCCCACACTTTCGCGCCCGTCGAGCTGATCAAGGGCGAAGTCGTCGTCGCCAACGACAAGCAGATCGTGGTCAAGACGAAGACGCCAAAGAAGCTCGCCGACGAACTGGGCTGGCGGCACGGCGTGCTGGTCTTCGATCACACCACGCTGGCCGACGCCGCGCGAGAATTCAATCGTTACAACGAAGGCAAGCTCATCATCGAAGATCCCGAAGTCGCAGCGCTCACCATCGACGGCACGTTCCGTTCGAACAATGTCGGGCTGTTTGCGCGCGCGGCGAAGGATCTTCTGGGTCTGCGGATCGAGGTCCGCGGAGCCAACACGGTGATCATGCGCTGAGTTGAGGGACCAACCTTTGCGCCTCGCAAGAGGCACTCCATCTGGGGGGATTTTGAACATGACGAATGCAACAAAACGGGTGCTTCTCGGAACGGTCTGCGCGGCCGGTTTGGCAAGTGCGGCCGCTGCCACAAGCGTGGATATTCCAAGCGGAGACCTGAAATCTGCTCTACACGCCTATTCCGTGCAAACCGGCGTCCAGGTGCTGTTCCTGGGCGAAACGATGAAGGACACCCACACACGCGGCGCCAAGGGTTCGCTCTCCGCCGAGGATGCGCTGTCGCGCGTGTTGCAAGGCACTGGCTTCGTGGCGCAGCACGAAGGCGAGGCCGTCGTCATCACGCAAGGCGAAGCCGCGGTCGAGCCGCAATACCCCCTGCAACTGGCACAGTTGAGCCAGCGCGGAACGTCGGTGGAAACCGTCACCGTCACCTCCTCCAAACTCGGCGGCGCCGACGTGCAGAGCGTCCCGATCGCGATTTCCGCCTTCAGCCAGGAACAATTGACGGCCACGCAAACGGCAGGCGGCCCCGATCTCGTCAAAAACGTCCCCAACCTGACGTTCTCCAAGACGAACTTCACCGGTTACAACATCCAGATCCGCGGTATCGGTACGCAGGCGATTTCGGTCAGCACCGATCCCGCCGTCGCCGTGTCGTTCAACGATATCCCGTTCATCCGCAACCACTTCTTCGAGCAGGAATTCTTCGACGTCAGCCAGGTCGAAGTGTTGCGCGGACCCCAGGGCACGCTTTATGGGCGCAACGCCACCTCCGGTGTGGTGAACCTCATTTCGGCCAAGCCCACCGATCATTGGGAAGCGATGGCCTCCGTCGATGTCGGCAATTACAACAACCGCCGCCTCGAAGGCATGCTCAACATTCCGGTCTATGAAGACAAGATCGCGTTCCGCGCCGCGGGCGAATGGACCAAGCGCGACGGTTACTCCTTCAACGAAGCCACCAACAAGGCGATAGACGGGCGCGATCTGTGGTCCGGCCGCCTGTCCTTGCAGGTGCGGCCCACCAATTTCATCACCGCGAATTTCGTCTACGAACATTTCGACGAAAACGACGACCGCGAACGCTCCACCAAACAGCTTTGCCAGAAGGATTCCGCGCCTGCTGTTGTCGATGGCCCCGCCGGTCCGCAAACGCCGGACTTCAACAATTTCGGCGCCGTATGGCTGGAGCAGGGCTGTAAACCCACCTCGCTTTACGCGCCGACCGCGTTCCAGACGCCCAACGCGAGTGCGGTTCCATTCATCGCGGCACTTTATGCGTTCAGCCAGTATCTTGCGCCAAACTCCGATCCTTATGCAGGGTTGACGCAATCGCCCGACCTGCGCGTGACGGATTCGCTGATCGATCCGCACTACACGGCGAAAAACGACGTCTATGAACTCAATATCGACGTCAATGTCACGCCCGAACTGACGCTCACCTCGCAGACGGCGTACAATCAGGATCACCTCTATTCGACCGAAGATTTCAACCGCTTCAACACAGCGCCCAACCTGTTCCAGGATCCGGGCGGCAACACCCTCGTCGGACAGGATCACCAATATTGCGATCCGCAACTCGGCTGCTCCAGCAGCCTGGTGGGCCAGGACGTGTCGCGGGAACACGCGCACCAGTTCTATCAGGAAGTGCGCCTGTCTTCGAACTTCGAAGGCCCGCTGAACTTCGTGGCGGGCGGCAACTACATGAACTACAAGACGCTCGAAGATTACTTTGTGATGTCCAACGCCATTTCGCTGGCGACGGAGCATTTCAACACGATCTTCGGCGGAAACCCTGCGCCAGCCGATGCGATTCACATTCCCTTCGATCCTGAGCTTGCCAATGCGTGCGGCCCGCAGCCCGGAACGGACCAACTGCTTGAATCGGGATTCCTGGGTCTCGGCTGCGCCTATATCGATCCGAACACCCTCGAACAGATCGACGGCAACGGCCACAACTATTTCCGCAGCCAGAATCCTTACCGTCTCACCTCATGGGCGCTGTTCGGCGAGGTTTATTATCAGATCACGCCCGACGTGAAGCTGACCGGCGGCCTGCGGTTCACCGACGACAAGAAGAGTTTCGATCTCATCCCGTCATGGACGCTCGTGCTGGGCGAAGGCTATCCCGTCCGCGGCGTGGTCGATCAAGAATGGCAGGAAGTCACCGGCCGCTTCAACATCAACTGGACGCCCAAACTCGATTTCACCGATCAGACGATGGTCTATGCCTCCTATGCCCATGGCTATAAGGGCGGCGGCGCCAACCCGCCGGGCGTCATCGTGGTGCCGAGCTTTGCCGAAGGCATCCCCGTCACCTCGCCCAGCAACCAGACGCATCCGCTCACCTTCGAGCCGGAATTCAACGACGCCTTCGAAATCGGCACCAAGAACACGCTGCTCGACGGCGCGCTGACGTTGAACGGCGATGTGTTCCTCTACAAATATCAGAACTACCAGATCTCGCAGATCGTCGACCGCACCTCGATCAACCTCAACTTCGATGCCACGGTCAAAGGCGTCGAAGTGGAATCGACCTGGGAGCCCCTTCCCGGTCTGCGCTTCAACATGGCGCTGGGTTATGAGGATGCAACGCTTGCCGACGGCAGCACGGCCATCGACCTGATCGATCGCACAGCCGGGCATTCGGATTGGATGGTGGTCAAGCCGTTCATTACCGAAACGTCGAACTGCATCCTGCCGCGCGACGTCGTCAACGAAATCCTCGCCGGCAATTCTCCGGTCACTTCGATGACGACGGCCTGCTTCGCCGCGTATGTGCCGGGCTTTACCAACAGCGATGCCTCGACCGGCTATATCGATCCGGTCACCGGCGTCACCTATGTGGCCAACCCGGATCAGACGCGCTGGCCCGGCTATGCGGGTTTCGATCCCACCACCGCGCCCAATCGCGGCGAAGGTTTCGAAAAGGATCTGTCGGGCAATCAGCTCCCCAACGCGCCGCACATCACGCTGTCATTGGGCGCGCAGTATTCGATGCCTCTCAGCGACACCTGGGCCGGCACGTTGCGCGGCGACTTCTATCACCAGTCGGACTCGTTCGCCCGCGTCTTCAACGACCGGCCGTATGACGAGATCCACGGCTACAGCAACGTGAACCTCGCCCTGATCTTCACCAACCAGGACGGGTGGCAGGCGATGGCCTATGTCAAGAATGTCTTCGACACCACGGCCATCACCGGCGCGTTCCTCAACTCGGATGACACGGCGCTGACGACCAACGTCTTCGTCACCGATCCGCGTCTCTTCGGCATCCGCCTGACCAAGAACTGGTAATCCTTCGGGGCTCGCCCTGCTCGCACCTCAGGATGACGGACCCCATGTCCCGTCATCCTGAGGTGGCCGTGTTTGCCGGCCATTGCGTCATCCTGAGGTTGCCGCCTTAGCGGCCCTCGAAGGGCTCGCCCTGCTCACACTTCCGGATGACGGACCCCATGTCTCGTCATCCTGAGGTGGCCGCGTTAGCGGCCCTCGAAGGACGCAACAAAATTTCTTCTCCACACCTTCGAAACTCCGCTCGCCCCAATCGTCCAATAGGATGAAATCCTGAGCCATGAGGCCAGGAAGGGATGACGGAAACGCCGGACTCCAAACGTGACACAGCCGACCCGCGCAGCGCGGCCATGACCGCGTCCGACGTGGACGTCTGGTTCGCGCGCGAAGTCCTGCCGCTGGAGGCGGCGCTGATGCAGTTCCTGCAGCACCACTGGCGCAATCGCAACGACGTCGAAGACCTCGTGCAGGATGTCTATGTCCGTATCTATGAAGCCGCGCAGAAGGAAATTCCCGAACATCCGCGCAAATTCCTCTTCACCACCGCGCGCAATCTGCTGATCGACCGTGCCCGCCGCGCCCAGATCATCCCCATCGAAGCGCTGCCCGATCCCGAAACGCTCGACATCGCCGTCGATACGCCCGGTCCCGAACGCAACGCCATCGCGCGCGACGAACTGCGCCGCCTGCAGGAAGCGCTCGATCGTCTGCCCGCGCGCAATCGCGAAGCCGTGGTGCTGGCACGCATCGAAGGCCTGACCGGCCGCGAGATCTCGCAACGCATGGGCCTGGCCGAAGCCACCGTCTCCCATCACCTCTCCAACGGCATCGCGGCCTTGGCCGACATGCTCTACGGCGATGCGCCGAAGGACGGCGGCAAATGAGCGATCTTCCCGCCCGCGAGGTGAAAGCCGCCGCCGCCGATTGGTTCGAGCGCCGCAATTTCTGGAATTGGACCGCCGAAAGCGAAACAGCTTTCACCGAATGGCTCAACGCCTCGCTCGCCCATCGCGCCGCGTATGTTCGCGTCGAAGCGGCCTGGAAGCGTACCGAACGGCTGACGGTCCTCAAAAGCTCCGTCCGCCGCCCGCCGCAACCGGCTCCGCGCGAACGCAACCGCTTCTGGTTCTTCGGCGCCGCCGCCGCAACCATCGCTGCCGCTGCCATCGTCGGCGTGACGGCCTATTGGCCCTCCGCTCAACCCGAAACCCAGACCTACACCACCATGGTCGGCGGCCGCGAAACGCTGGCGCTGACCGACGGCACCAAGATCGACCTCAACACCGACACGCAGTTGCGCACCCAGATCACCGCGCGCGAACGCAAAGTCTGGCTCGACAAGGGTGAAGCTTATTTCCAGGTGAAGCACGACGCGGCGCATCCCTTCGTGGTGATCGCAGGCAACCACCGCGTCACCGACCTCGGCACCAAATTCGTCATCCGCCGCGACGCCACGAAAATGGAAGTCGCATTGGTGGAGGGCAGGGCGCAGGTCGACGCCCTCAACAGCAAAACCAACGCGCCATCGGTCGAGATGATGCCGGGCGACGTCGTCGTCGCCACCGCCAACCGCATCGAAACCCGCAAGAAACCGGTCGCCGCCCTCTCCACCGATCTTTCCTGGCGCCAGGGCTTGCTCATCTTCAAGCGTTCGACGCTCGCCGATGCCGCCGCCCAGTTCAATCGCTACAACCGCGAGAAACTCGTCATCGACGAAAGCGCCGCCCAACTGAAAATCGGCGGCACCTTCCAATCCGACAACATCACCGATTTCGCCGAAGTCGCGCGCGAGGTTCTGGGCGTGAAAATCGCACGCCACGGCGACCAAACCGTGATTTCACACTGACAAACGGTCGAGGGGGACCAGCATGAAACATCTCAATCACCTCAAATCCGGCGCCGCAGCGCTCGCGCTTCTGATCGCAGCACCCGCTCTGGCGGAGGATTTCAACATCCCCGCAGGCGATCTCGCCGGCGCCCTCGACCTCTATGCCAGCCGCACCGGCGTCCAGTTGATCTATGCCGACAAAGCCGTGCGCGGCATCCAGACCAAAGGCGTGCACGGCGAACTCGCCCCCGACGCCGCGTTGACGCGGCTTCTCTCCGGCACCGGCTTCACGCCCCACCGCCGCCCCACCGGCTCCATCGCCATCGTGGAAGGCCAGGATTCGGCTATCGAGCAACCCATGGTGCTCGCGCAGGCAAATTCCGCATCCAGCGCGCCCGTGGTGGAAACGGTGACCGTGACGTCATCGAAACTCGGTGGCGGCGACGTGCAGACCATTCCCATCGCCATCACCGAGTTGAGCCAGGAACAACTCGCCGCGCAAAAGATCGAAGGCGGGCCGGATCTGCTGCGCTCCGTACCGAACATGACCTTCACCAAGACGAATTTTTCGAGTTACAACGTGCAAATCCGCGGCATCGGCACACAGGCGATCTCGGCCAGCACCGATCCCGGCGTCGCGGTTAGCTTCAACGATATGGGCCTCATCCACAATCGCCTGTTCGAACAGGAATTCTTCGATGTGCAAAGCGTCGAAGTTTTGCGCGGCCCGCAAGGCACGCTCTACGGTCGCAATGCGACGGGCGGCGTCATCAACGTGGCCTCGGCCAAGCCGAATTTCGACCGCTTCGAGGGCATGATCAAAGGCGAGGTCGGCAATTACGACAGCAAGCGCATGGTCGGCATGCTCAACCTGCCGATCCTCGACGATATGCTCGCGATCCGCCTCGCCGGCTCGCTGACCAAGCGCGATGGCTATGATTACAACTCCGTGACCAACAATCGCATCAACGGGCGCGACTTGTGGTCGCTGCGCGGCACGCTCGGTTTCGAGCCCACGCCTTGGTTGCACGGCGATGTCGTCTGGGAGCGCTTCCGAGAAGAAGACAACCGTTCGCGCACCGGCAAGCAGCTTTGCCATCGCGACGAAAGCCCGGACACGGTCGGCTCGACGACCGTTCGTAAAACCACCGGTGTTGGTTTTCTCGATATCATGAACGAACAGCGTGCCGCTCTCTTCAGCACAGGTTGTAAAGCGGGCAGCCTCTATAACGACGACGCGTTCGGCACGCCGAACGGTCTCGCGCTGGCTTATGTCGCGGGCCTCAACGTCGCGCAAGCCATTTACGGCTACAACAGCGTGCCGGGCGGTTCGCCCGAAGACGGCTATCTGCTCGCGCTGGTCGATCCTTATGGCGGCATGATGCAATCGCGCAATCTGCGCGAGGTGGCTTCGTTTCGCGACCCGCGCTATCGCGCCAGTTCTGACATCGTGGAATTGAACTTCGACGTCGATCTGCCGCAAGGGTTGGTCCTTACCTCGCAGTCCGCGTTGACATGGGATTCCGTCTACAGCTTCCAGGACTTCAATCGGTTCAACACCGTCCCCATTTTCAACGACACGTCGAAATGGATTTACTACACCGGCGATCCCAGTCCGTGGCGAAACATGGCGCCCGGTGGCGTCTTCTGCGATCCGCAGCTCGGCTGCTCCGATCGTCTCGGCGTGTTTGACGTTTCCTCTTCGAATGCGAAGCAGGTTTCGCAGGAAGTGCGGCTTCATTCCGAGTTCGACGGACCTTTCAATTTCAGCGCCGGTGCCAACTATCTGCACTTCAAAACGCAGGACGAATATTACGTCATGAGCAACCTGCTGACGGCGCTCGCCATGATGCCGCCCTTCAATTTCACCGGCAACCAAACCGAATGCAATTGGGATGTCTTCGCCGGCATTTTTGCGAGCGGCCCGAACGTCCCGATCAAGAATTCCTTGTGCCCCTATATCGATCCTAATCCGGTCGAAAGCATCGATGGCGACGGGCATAATTACTTCCGCAGTTCGAATCCATATAGGCTCACGAGTTATGCGGCGTTCGGAGAAGTCTATTACAATCTACGACCGGACCTGAAACTGACGGCCGGCCTTCGCTACACTTACGACGACAAGCGGGTCACCCTGGTTCCCAGCCAATTGTTGCTGGCGCCGACGTTGACGGCAGGCGGCCTCGTCGGCACGGGCTATCCGGCCGACAGGGACGTCGCGGTGAAGGGCGGGGAATTCACCGGCCGCATTGGCGCTGACTGGCAGCCGAAACTCGATTTCACCGACAATAGTTTGGTCTACGGCTTCTACAGTCGCGGCTACAAGGCAGGCGGCGTCAATCCGCCGACTCCCGGCTTTGCGACAATACAGCAGCTCGTCGACGGCGGGCTTATCGATCCGGCTTCGGTCGATCTTTATGCCAGCATAGGCTGGCTTCCGACCTTGCAGCTAACGGCTGTGAATTACGGGCCGACATTCAAACCCGAATTCGTCAATGCGTTCGAGGCTGGCACGAAGAATACTTTGCTGGACGGCCGGCTGACGTTGAACGCAAGCGCCTTCTTCTACGACTACAAGGATTATCAGGTATCGCAGATCAGGGATCGCACGGCGGTCAACGAGAATTTCGACGCCAAGCTTTGGGGCACCGAATTGTCGGCCGAGTTCGAACCGATCAACCGGCTGCGGTTCAATGCCAATATCGGTTATCTCAAGACGCGCATCGCGGATGGCGAGAAGTCGATCGATCCGATGAATCGCAACCTCGGCAATCCCGACTACACGGTATTCAAGCCATGGGCCCAGTTGCCGTCGAACTGCGTCGTCCCCACCCATATGGCGGAAGCCTGGCTCGATCGGAGCGGCGGCGTGCAGTATAGCTGGACGGTCTGCGGTGGCTTGCGCGGCATCGTCGGCGGTCTCTTCGGCACCACGCCCATCGATCCGGCGACGGGCCAAACTTACGATCCCGCCACCTATCCCGAACTCAATGGTGGTGCCGGTCTCTATACCGACGTGTCCGGCAACGAACTGCCCAACTCGCCGCAGTGGACGCTCAATGTCGGCGCCGAATATTCCATCCCGTTCGCGGATGAATGGGCAGCAACCGTGCGCACCGATATGTACTGGCAGGCGCAGAGCTGGTGGCGTGTCTACAACCTCGATCCGTTCGATCGGCTGGAGGCCTGGACAAGCGTCAATTTCACCGTGCGAGTCGATGGTCCCGATGGTCTTTCGATCGAGGCCTATGTGAAAAACGCCTTCGACAACACCGCCATCACCGGGGCATTCCTCAACAGCGACGATAGCGGTCTCACCACCAACATCTTCACCACCGATCCGCGCTTGATCGGATTGAGCATCACCAAGACCTTCTGATAGTCCGTCAGGACAGACAAAAAGGGCGGCGGAGAAATCCGCCGCCTTTTTCTTTCGCGTCCGCGCAACTTTAATTCTTGCCCATTCGCCCCCCCATCTCCCGCGCGCCATCCGTCCCAATAGGCGTAGAGTCGAGCAACCAACCCGCAAAGGTGGGGACGCTGGCGGGATGATCGACAGAGGGGACAACCATCGTGAGGGCGCAAAGCGCCACTTCGGAGCGGTGATGACCGCGCCCGGAGTTCAGGAATGGTTTGTCCGCGAAGTTTTGCCCCTGGAGGCGGCGCTGGTGCAGTACCTGCAGCACAATTGGCGGAACAAGGCCGATGTCGAAGACATCCTCCAGGATGTCTACGTCAAGGTGTGCGAGGCCGCCGCCAAGGAACGCCCGCAACAGACCAGGCCCTTTGTCTTCACCACCGCGCGCAACACGCTGATCGACCGGGTGCGCAAGGAGCAGGTGGTTCCCATCGAAGCGGTCGCCGATCTCGACGCGCTCAACATGGCCGCCGACGAACCCGGCCCCGAACGCACAACGCTGGCGCGCGACGAACTGCGCCGCGTGCAGGCAGCGCTCGACCGTCTTCCGCCGCGCCGCCGGCAAGCGGTGTATTTGCGCCAGGTCGAAGGTCTTTCGCGCCGCGAAATCGCCACCCGCATGGGCATCGGCGAAGAAACGGTGAAGGAATATCTCGCCGAAGGTTTGTTCGATCTCGCCGAACTTCTCTTTTCCGAACCAACCGACATGCGCAGGCGCCCATGAGCGAAACCACCGGCAACGCGCACGACATCAAACGCCGCGCCGC
>DASZYI010000132.1:0-13658 GCA_035545475.1 Rhizomicrobium sp. | reverse complement strand
CGGGCTTCGACATAAATGTCCGAACCCCACACCGCATCGAGCAATTGTTCGCGGCTGAAGACGCGCCCCGGGTGCTGGATCAGATGATCGAGCAATTTGTATTCGGTGGGTCCGAGATGGACCTCGCGGCCGCCGCGGCGGACACGGTGGGCGACGCGGTCCATTTCGATGTCGCCGACCTTGACCGTGTCGTCGGCAAGACTGGGGCGGATGCGGCGCATCACGGCGCGCAGGCGCGCGAGCAGTTCCGTCATTGAGAACGGCTTGGTGATGTAGTCGTCGGCGCCGGTGTTGAGGCCGCGCACGCGGTCGGCTTCTTCGCCGCGCGCTGTCAGCATCAGGATCGGCACGTTGCGGGTTTCAGATCTGGCGCGCAGCCGACGGCACACTTCGATGCCGGAGAGTTGCGGCAACATCCAGTCGAGCAACACAAGATCGGGCTTTTCTTCCGCTGCGAGAAGCAGGGCTTCCTCGCCGTCAGTGGCTTCCACCACGCGATAGCCCTCGCGTTCCAGATTGTAGCGTAGCAGCGTGACAAGCGCGCTTTCGTCTTCGGCGACAAGAACGGTGGGCTTCAGCATCACTGGGGTCCGTACGGTACGCTCGTTTCGCTGGTGACATCGGCTTTCGGCCGGTCGGCTGCGAGATGATCGCCGCTCACCATGTAATAGACGGTCTCGGCCACGTTGGTGCAGTGATCGCCTGCGCGTTCGATGTTCTTGGCGACAAACAGCAGATGCGTGCACAGACCGATGGTGCGCGGGTCTTCCATCATGTAGGTGAGCAGTTCGCGGAACAGGCTGTTGTAGATTTCGTCGATTTCGCCGTCCTGCTTCCACACGGCCTGCGCGCCCGCCAGATCGCGCCGTGCATAGGCATCGAGCACCTGTTTCAATTGCGCAAGCACCTGGCGGCCCATGCGCGCGAGGCTTTGGGTGAGCCGGATCGGCTGTTCGCGGTTGAGCACGATGGTGCGCTTGGCGATGTTCTTGGCGAGGTCGCCGATGCGTTCGAGTTCGCTTGCCATCTTGAGGGCCGCAAGCGTTTCGCGCAGATCGACCGCCATGGGTTGACGCAAGGCGAGCAGCTTCAGCGCCTGATCCTCGATCTGGTATTGCAACTGGTCGATACGGCGGTCGCTGGCGATGACGGCTTCGGCTTTTGCCGTGTCGCGGCGGGATATGGCGTCAAGCGCGTCGGCCAGTTGCGCTTCGGCCAATCCGCCGACCTGCGCCACGGAGGTTGTAAGCGCTTCGAGTTTTTCGCCGAAAGCCCTGACTGTGTGTTCGGTCATTTCCTGATCCGCCGCTCTTTCGCCTGACTGCCTAGGCGAGAACTCGAAACTCTATGCGACAGATTTATAACACTTCCGTGACAGCGGCGTCCGCCTTTGAAAGGGCAGGTAAAAGCACGGTGAAGGTGCTGCCGGCGCCAGCCTCGCTCTCGATCTGAAGGCGTCCGTTGTGACGGTTGACGATGTGCTTGACGATGGCCAGGCCCAATCCCGTGCCGCCCTTCTCGCGGCTGCGTTTGACGTCGACACGGTAGAAGCGCTCTGTCAGGCGGGGGATCGCCTCGCGCGGAATACCCTCGCCGTCGTCGCGGACCGCAACGCTGACCATGCCGTCTTTCGGGGCGAGGACCACCCAGACGTGGCCGCCGCTGCGGCCATATTTGATCGCGTTGTGCATCAGGTTCTGAAAGAGCTGGGTGAGTTCGTCGCGATCGCCCAGAACCGGCGGCAAGCCGGGCTCGGCCGAAATCTGCAAACTGATATTCTCGCTTTTGGCGAGCGGGGCGAGCGCCGCGGCCGCGCTCGTCACCACCGGTTCGAGGTCGACGCGGGCAGAGGGCGGGACGTGTTCGTTCAACTCGATGCGGGTGAGCGACAGGAGGTCTTCGATCAGGCGGCGCATGCGCTGGGCCTCGACACTCATAATGCCGAGGAATTGTTCGCGCGCCTGTTCGTCGTCGCGGGCATGGCCGCGCAAGGTGTCGATGAAACCGGAAACGGCGGCAAGCGGAGTGCGCAATTCATGGCTGGCATTGGCCACGAAATCGGCGCGCATCCGTTCGGTGCGCTTGATGGCGGTGAGATCGTGCAGAAGGACGAAGGTGAGCGGCGCCTGCGCGCTGCGCGACACATAGGCCTGAAAATGCCGCTCGATGGGAACGGGAATGGAGAATTCTATCGTGACGGGGGCCTCGCCGGGGCCGACCGTTTCGACCGCCTGCTGGATGGACGGTTCGCGCAACAACACCGATAGAGGTTTGCGCCGATAGTCGGCGCCGACCGCCGCGCGCATCGCGGCGTTGGCGAAGACGGCGCGGCCCGTTTCATCGAGCAGCAACAACGGATCGGGAAGGCGCTCGAACATTTCGCGCGCGACCTCGGGCAAGGGATCGGGAGGCGTAGGCATTTCGGCATCGATTTGATGCTGCTGCCAGGCGCGATGGCCGGCAAAAACGGCAAGCACCGCCGCGATGAAAGCGGCGAACAAAACGGCGGAATGTTCGGGCAGGCCGCGCCACCACAGCCATGCACCGGCGGCCGCAAGCCCGCAGGCGAACGGCCACAGCCAATCGCGCGCCGTCTTCCATCTGAACCGGCTTCGGATCATCGCGCGTCTTTTGGCGGATCGCGCGCGCGGCCACAACGGGGTGGACGGACGCCATACTCCAAATTCAAAACAGGTGAGCGTGAAGCCTGCAGCCGCTTGAGAGCGGCGATGTTCGCGGATCGTGCCTTATTGCGAATTTTTCGCGAGATGCCCTGAAAATACAGGGATTTCTTGACAGGCGGGGGGAAGGTGGGCGCAGGATATGGCGCGGCCCAAGCTCGAAACGGCCGTCCGCACTGCGGAAACCAGAAAAACGAGACAGGGTGGAGACGGCATGACCAACGCGCAGGCGCGTGACCTCGGGGGGTTGCGCACAAAGCTGTTCTACGGCTTCGGCTCCGTCGCCTATGGCGTGAAGGACCAGGGCTTCACCACGCTTCTCATGCTTTTCTACAACCAGGTCGTCGGCATGCCCGCGGCCTGGGTCGGAAGCGCGATCCTCGTTGCGCTTGTGGTCGACACGATGGCCGATCCGATCGTGGGACAGATTTCGGACAATCTGCGTTCGCGCTGGGGACGGCGGCATCCCTTCATGTATGCGGCAGCGATTCCCGTTGCGATCTCATACTGGTTTCTCTGGAATCCGCCGCATTGGAGCAACGAAGCGTTGTTCTTCTATCTGCTGGGCATGGCGATCGTCGTGCGCACCTTCATCACCATGTACGAGATCCCCAGCGCCGCGATGGCGGCCGAACTCACAACCGATTACGACCAGCGCACCTCGTTCATGGCTTACCGCTATTTCTTCGGATGGCAGGGCGGCCTGATCATGGGCATCCTGAGCTATCTGGTGTTCTTCAAACCGGACGCGACGCATCCGGTGGGACAGCTCAATCCGCAAGGTTATCCGACTTACGCCTTGTTCGCCGCATTGGCGATGGTGGTGGCGATATTGGTGTCCTCCATAGGAACGCATCGTTTCATTCCCTATTTCTCTGTGCCGCCACAACGCCGCCGTACATTGTGGACGACGCTCAAGGAAATGGCCGAAACGTGGTCGAATGTCTCTTTCGCATCGCTGGCCGGCGCAACACTGTTCTCTTATGTCGCGCAGGGTGTGCTGTTCGCGCTCAATATCTATTTCAACACTTATCTCTGGCATCTGAACGCCACCCAGATCGGATTGATCACGCTGTCTTTGGTGATCGCACCGTTCCTGGCGCTGGCCATTGCCACGCCGATCAGCCGCGCCTTCGACAAGAAATGGGCGACCATCGGATTGTTTGTGGCCTCCCTCGCCTTCTACTGCGCGCCGCTTTCGCTTTACCTGCTTGGGCTTCTGCCGACGCAGCCTTCAACCTTCCTGATCGTTTCGCTGTCGGTCCTGGCGCTGATTGCGACCACCTTGTCTATCGCCTGCGGCACGCTCGGCGGCTCGATGATGACGGATGTGGTGGAGGACAGCGCAGTGCGCACCGGAAGGCGCTCGGAAGGATTGTTCTTTGCCGCGGTGATATTGGTGCAGAAAGCCGTGTCGGGGCTGGGTGCGTTCATCGCCGGCGCGCTGCTCGCCTTCGTCAACTTCCCGCAGAATGCCTCGCCCGCGACACTCGATCCGGCGATCGCGCACAATCTTGCGCTCGTCTATCTACCGACCGTGGTTGTGTTATTTACCCTGTCGATCCTGTGCCTCACTTTTTACCGCATCCGCCGCGAAGACCATGATGAAAACATTCGCAGGCTTGCGGGCGAAATGGCGAATTTCGAGGCGGCGGCACCGGTTGTACCGTCCGCGCCTGCGCGCGTCATAGGTGCAGAGACCGCATCAGCAGAGGCGGGCGAATAGGACGCAACGAATGATACGCCTCTTTGCTTGCCGCGCTGCACATTCGGCGTTTTACTCCGCGCCTTCCTTTGCGTTCGGGTCATCGAGGGGGATGGATCGGACATGAAAGCCGGAGAAGCCGTAGCCTCCACCGAGCGCTACAACCGCAAAAAGGACGCCATCGTCGCCGCCGCCACCGCGATCCTCAATCGCGACGGCGCACGCGGTATGACGCTTGCCGACGTGGCGGCGAGCGTGGGACTGATCACCACGTCGGTCACCTATTACTTCAAGAAAAAAGAAGACCTCGCCGTCGCGTGCTACTTGCGCACCATCGAGCGCCTGGATGCGCTGATCGGCGAGGCGGCCGCTCCTTCCGATCCGCGCGAGCGCGTGCGGCGGCTGCTGGAGAATTATTTTGCGCTGGACCGGCGCATCCGCGAAGGCGAGGAAGCACCCATCGCGGTGTTCAGCGATGTGCGTTCGTTGAACGAGCCTCATCTCTCGCAAGTCAACGAGCCTTATGGAAAACTGTTCCGCAAGGCGCGCGCGCTGTTCCAGTCGCCGGCAATGGATTGGATCGACCGGCGCATGGCGACCGCGCGCACGCACATGCTGCTCGAACAGCTTTACTGGTCGGTCGCGTGGCTGCCGCGTTTCGAGATCGAGGATTACCCGCGCATCCTGGAGCGGATGTACGACATCCTGCTTAATGGGCTTGCCAAGCCGGATGCCATGTGGGCGCCGCGCATCCTGCCCGGCATCGATCCCGAACCGGTGGATGCGCAGGCCGCGTTGCGCGAAACTTTCCTGATGTCGGCGACGCGGCTGATCAACCAGCGCGGCTATCGCGGGGCGTCTGTCGAACGCATTTCCGAACAGCTCAACGTCACCAAGGGATCGTTTTATCACCACAACGATGCCAAGGACGATCTGGTCGTCGCCTGCTTCGAGCGGAGTTTCGCGATTATGCGGCGCGCACAATCGGCAGCGATGCTCGAACCCGGAACATGGTGGGAAAAACTTTCCGCCGCCGCCGCCACACTCGCCGAATACCAACTCTCCGAACGTGGGCCATTGCTGCGCACCTCTGCCTTGAGCGCGCTGCCGGAGCAAATCCGCTACAGCATGGTGGAAGCATCGAATCGCGTATCGGGACGTTTCGCGGGCATGATCTCCGACGGCATCGCCGAAGGCACCATTCGCCCGGTCGATACTTTCATCGCGGCGCAGATGATGAACGCGACTCTCAACGCCTCCTCGGCCATCGCCGCGATGTTGCCCGGCGTGGCGCAAGGCGACGCGTCGGAGCTTTACGCACGGCCGATATTGATGGGGCTGTTTGCGAAATAGAGAGCTCCCCCACCCGAAAGATTATTCGCGGCGCTTCGAATTTTTCGACCTCCCCACAAGGAGGAGGTAAGACGAGGTTTATTGGGCGAAGACCTTTTTCAGTTCTGTTTTCAGGATTTTTCCATTGGCGTTTCTGGGCAGTGTTTCCGGCCAGAAGACGATTTTTACCGGCACCTTGAACGCGGCGAGTTTTCCGGCGACGAACTGGCGGAGTTCTTCTTCGCTGGCGTGCATGCCGGGTTTCAGATGCACCACGGCGCCAGGTTCTTCGCCGAGCGTTTTGTGCGGCACGGGGACGAGCGCTGCATCCATCACGGCGGGATGTTCGTAGAGAACATTCTCCACCTCGATACAGTAGATGTTCTCGCCGCCGCGGATCAGCATGTCCTTGGCGCGATCGATGATGTAGCAGAAACCTTCCTCATCCATGCGCGCGAGATCGCCAGTTTTCACCCAGCCGTCGACGAAGGTGGCGGCGGTCGCTTCCGGCTTGTTCCAATAGCCTTTGACGATGTTGGGACCGCGCGCCCACAACTCGCCCACTTCGCCGCGCGGCAGTTCGCGTTCCCCGTCGACCGACATGATCTTTATATCGCAAACGGGGACGGCGGGGCCGCAGGATTGGGGACGATGTTCGTAATCCTCGCCGGAATGGGTGGTGCAGGTGGCAGACGTTTCGGTCATGCCCCAGCCATTGCCCGGCAGCGATTTGGGAAACACTTCGACGATCTTGCGCACCAGTTCGGGTGCGGACGGCGCGCCGCCATAGGAAACCTGTTCGAGCGAGGACAGATCGTATTTCTGGCGCGCGGGATGTTCAATCAACTGCCAGGCAATCGTGGGTACGCCGCCCGCGAGATTGACCTTCTCGCGTTCGATCAACTGCATCGCCTGTTCCGGCTCCCATTTGCGCATCATCACGATCTTGCCGCCCGCAAAGACGGTCGGACCCATGATCGCGAAGCAGCCGGTGGCGTGAAAAAACGGCACAGATAAAAGCGTCGTGCGTTGCGGCGCATTGGGATCGGGCGCGGGCGGCATTTCTCCGCGGCGCAGGAAATTGCGCGCAGCGGAAGACGCAGCCGCCATGATGTTGGAGAGCATGTTGCGATGGGTGCCGAGCGCGCCTTTCGGTTTGCCGGTCGTGCCCGAGGTGTAAAGGATCGTGGCGTCGTCATCCGGCTGGAGGTCGACCGTGGGCATCGGACGATCGGGCAGCTTGCCCCAATCGTTGACCGAGCCGATCACATCTTCCAGGCGGCACACGATAGGATTGGGCAGGTCGTCGCTATATCGGCTCACATAGACGCGCTTCAGATCCGGACAGTTGATGAGATGTTCGGAGATGCGTTCCAGACGTTCGGCATCCGTGAACGCGATCTTGGTTCCGGAATCGACAAGACCGTATTCGAGTTCCGGCCCCGTCCACCACGCATTGAGCGGCGTGACGATGGCGCCGATGATCTCCGCGCCGAAGAAGATGGCAGGCCATTCGGGCAGGTTGCGCATGATGAGGGCGACGCGATCGCCTTTCTTCACGCCCTGTTTCGTCAGTTCGTCGGCGATGGCGAGCGCGGCCCGGGTGAAGGTTTCGAAGGTGGCGCGGTCGTTTTCGTAAACCAGGAATTCCTTGTCGCCGTGCGCGCGTCCGATTTCGAGCAGGTGGCGGATGGAACGCGGCGCATTCTTCCAGGTGCGGGTCTTGATGCCACGGATCACCACATCTTCCATTTCGAGCGGCGAGCCGGGCTGGGTAAGGAGCGCATGGGCCTGCGCAATGGACATCGCCGGCCACGCGGGTTTCTGCGGCACGGCACTCATGGATGGCACCTTAAAACAAATTCGCTCATTCCTGTCGTTTTCCCGTTGGATATTCCGGTTGTGCCGGCTTTATGGACCCGGCGACTGTCTCTCACAAGGCGTCGATGCTTGTGGCGCGCGATTTCCACTCGTCCTTCAATTCTGCCAGGAGGTCGGCGTAACGCTCCTGCGCGGCTTCGCGCACTTTCGGCAGGTGATAAGAAGGGAAAAGGTCGTTGTCGGGCCGGTAATTGCGCAGGATCTGCTTGGCGAGCGTGACCTTGTGGACCTCAGTGGGGCCGTCCGCGATGCCCATGACATAAGAGCCGATCACCATCTGGGTGAAGGGCATTTCGTTGGAGACGCCAAGCGCGCCGTGAATGTGCAACGCGCGAGAGGCAATGTCGTGGTAAACCTTGGGCATTGCGACTTTCACCGCCGCGATGTCTTTGCGCACTTTGCGATAGTCCTTGTATTTGTCGATCTTCCAGGCGGTTTGCAGCACAAGCAAGCGGAATTGTTCGAGCTGGATCCAGCTATCGGCGATCTGTTCCTGGACCATTTGATAATCCGCGATACGGCCGGTTTTGGTTTGACGCGACACGGCGCGGCGGCACATCAAATCAAGTGCCTTGGCGCATTGCCCGACGGTGCGCATGGCATGATGCACGCGGCCGCCGCCAAGACGCGTCTGGCCGATGACGAAAGCGCCGCCGCGTTCGCCCAGCAGCGCGTCATAGGGCACGCGCACATTGTTGTAGCGCATGTAACCTTCGGAGCCTTCGCGCTCATAACCCACACCGACATAGCGGATCACTTCGACGCCCTTGGTCTTGCGCGGCACAAGAAACATGCTCATCCGCTTGTACGGGTCTTTGTGATCGGGATCGGTGACGGCATAGACCACCAGCACTTCGGCGTTACGCGCCCCGGAGGTGAACCATTTCTCGCCATTGATCACCCACTCGTCGCCTTCGAGCTTGGCGCTGGTCTGGAAGCCCAGCGGATCGGAGCCGCCTTGCGGTTCGGTCATCGAATAGCCGGAAGTGATTTCATTGTTCAGCAGCGGCCAGAGATATCTGTCTTTCTGCGCCTGCGTTCCGTAATGGGCGATGATTTCGGCATTGCCGGTATCAGGCGCCTGGCAGCCGAAAACGACAGGCGCGAGACCGACGCGGCCCAATCGTTCGTTGATCAGGGCGAGTTTCACCTGGCCGAAGCCCTGCCCGCCCAGTTCGGGGCCGAGATGACAGGCCCAAAGCCCCTGCTCTTTCACCTTTGCCTGCAGCGGACGGATGGCCTTCTGATAGGTCTTCGACTTCGGGCCCGCATAGCCGATATTGGTGTGCGAAAGCGGCTCGACCTCGTTTTCGAGGAACTGGTCGATCCAGTCGAGCTTCTTTTGAAATTCCGGTTCGGTCTCAAAATCCCAGGCCATTTCGCTCTCCCGTGTATCTTTTGGCGTTCAGGTTATCCGTGGCGGCGGCCGCATTCAAAGAGTGGGTACGGTGCAGGGCCGTGTGTATATACGTGTATTGACGTAGACCCAAGGAACGGCTATTCTCTCAAACAGGATCGAGGCCCGCCAATGACCCGTGCACGCATCTTCAAATCCGGAAACAGTCAGGCCGTGCGGCTTCCCCGCGAGGTTGCCTACAAGGATCTGGATATCGAACTTGAGGTTTCGCGCACCGGAGATGTGGTGACGATCTACCCTGCGCGGCCAAGTCTGAAAGAGGCGGTGGCCGAGTTGCGGCGCATGCCCAAACCGGCGGGTGTCGAACAGCGCGAGCCCATCGACATGCCTGCGCGCAAAGGCGATTGACCGGCCTTGGCCTATCTGATCGACACCAACATCGCCATCCATGCGCGCGACGGCACGGATGCCGTGCTGGAGAAGCTCGCCGAGCATGACGGCGCTGTGTTGCTTTCCGCGCTGAGCCTCGCCGAATTGCAGCGTGGGATTTACAAGGACCCAGCCAACACTGCCATCCGCCGGACAAGGCTGGAGGTGCTGCTGCGCTACATCCCGGTACTGCCATTCGATGCGGCCGCGGCTGACGTTTATGGACAGATCATTGCGCAGTGCGGATGGGCAAAGGGGCGCGATTACGACCGCATGATCGCGGCGCATGCCCTGGTGACGGCGTCGATCCTTGTGACGGACAACACATCGGATTTTGCGGATATTCTCGGATTGCAACTGGAGAACTGGGCAACGCGATAAAATCTGCGCTAGGCTTGCCCAAACGCTATCGAGAGGAATCCCATGACCAAGCCGGAATCGGTAGGACTTTCATCGGCGCGGCTGGCGCGCCTGGATCAGGTTATGAAGGCGCGTTATGTCGATTCCGGGCAGGTGCCGGGGCTTTTGACGCAAGTCTTCCGCAAAGGTGCGCTTGTGCACACCGGCATGGCCGGAATGATGGATATCGAGCGCAACAAGCCGATGCGCGAGGACGCGATTTTCCGCATCTATTCCATGACCAAACCGATCACATCGGTTGCGCTGATGATGCTGGTCGAGGAAGGAAAGATCGGCCTCGACGACGACGTGCACACCCATATTCCTGCGTGGAAGAATCTGCGCGTCTATGCGACGGGGATGCCGACCTTGCTGGCAAGCGCACCGCCATCCTTCATCACCACGCCGGTGAAGCGGCCGATGAAAGTCGTCGACCTCGTCACGCACACGTCGGGCCTCACCTATGGCTTCATGATGCGCACCATGGTCGATGCGGCCTATCGCAGACAGAAGATTGCCGATTTCCAGACGCCGGGCGGGCTGGATGCGATGATCGAGGATCTCGCGAAGCTGCCGCTCGATTTCTCGCCGGGCGATTATTGGAATTATTCGATCTCCATCGATGTGATGGGGTATCTCGTGCAGAAGCTTTCGGGACAGACGTTCGGCGAATTCCTGCGCACGCGCCTGTTCGAACCGCTGGGCATGAAGGACACGGCGTTTCATTGCCCGCACGACAAGATCGAGCGGTTCACGAGTTGCTATCAGCCGAAACCGGGCGGCGGCATCACCATCCAGGACGATGCGCAAAAGAGCACTTATGCCGAACCGCCGAAGCTGGAATCGGGCGGCGGCGGATTGGTTTCGACCATCCACGATTACATGCGCTTTTGCCGGATGATGCTGAACAAAGGTTCGCTCGACGGCGTGCAATATCTTTCGCCCAAGACGGTGGAGATGTTCAGCCTGAACCTTCTGCCCGACGGAAAGCTGATGGGCGACATGGTGGCGGGGCCGGGACTGTTTTCCGAAGCAGGGTATGGCGGCGTCGGATTCTCCATCGGCTGCGGCGTGAACATGGACGTTGCGAAATCGCGGCTGCCGGGGTCGGTGGGCGAATATTTCTGGGGCGGCGCTGCGGCGACCGCATTCTGGATCGACCCGAAGGAAGACCTCACCGTTGTCTTCATGACGCAGGTGATGGGCTCCGAGTCGCGGCTAACGCTCCGGCGCGATCTGCGCACGCTGGTTTATTCGGCGATGACGGAATCGTTTGCGTAATATTCGAGAGACATCTTGGCGGCGCTTCGCGCCCGCCTATGCCGGCCCGGTAAGGGAGTTGTCTTTTTCCCAACGCCGCGATAGTCGTTCGCTTACGCGCAAGGTGAGGGAACGCGGTGTGACACCGCGGCTGCCCCCGCAACTGTGACCGGCGAGCTTTTCGTCCAACTGCCACTGGGCCCGTAACGGCTTGGGAAGGCGGGCGAAAGCGACGGAGCCGGGAGCCAGGAGACCTGCTTTGTGCCGTCGTCCTGTTGCCGGTCGGGGTGCGCCGGGGGCAAGCGGGAATCCGCTGTGGCGACAAGTCGAGTCGTCGCGGGGGCCGTCCATGCTCAAAGCCGAAGATCGTGCATCCGCGCGACTCCTGAACCTCACAGGAGACCGCGATGCGGAAATATTTTCTCTACAGCCTGCCCTTTCTTCTTGGACTGAATGCTGCGGCCCAAGCCGCGGGCGATTCCGAACTTGTGGTGGTGACGGCCACGCGCACGGCACAACCGGCGGATCGCACGGGTGAATCGATTTCGGTCGTCACCGGCGAAGACCTGCAACTACAGCAGACGATTTCGGTGACGGATGCGCTGCAACTGACGCCCGGTGCGATCATCACGCGCAATGGCGGCGTCGGACAGAACGCAACCATTTCGATGCGCGGCGCGGAAGTGGGGCAGTCGCTGGTGCTGGTCGACGGCGTTCGCATCAACGATCCATCGTCGGTGGATAATCAGGCGTTGCTGGGCGACGTGCTGGTCAACAATATCGACCGGGTGGAAATTCTGCGCGGGCCGCAATCCACGCTCTATGGCAGCACGGCCATCGGCGGCGTGGTGAACATCATCACGCAGAGAGGCGGCGACAAACCATTCGACTTGCGCGCGTCTGCGGAAGGCGGCTCGTTCGACACCTATCGTCTGAACGCGGGCGCCAACGGCACTTACGATATGGTCGAATATGGCGGCGCGCTGAACTATTTCTCGACGGGCGGGATTTCGGCGGCCGACAACGCCAGTGGCAATCCGGAGACCGACGGCTATCGCAATATCGGCGCCACCGGCAATGTGCGCGTGCATGTTCTGGACAATGTGAGTGTCGATCTGCGCGGCTATTACACGGCGGCGCGTAGCGATGTCGACGGTTTCAATGCGAGCTTCAGTTTCGGCGACACGCCGCAATACAACAAGAATTCGCTGATGGCCGGTTACGCCGGGCTGAATGCCGATCTGTTCGACGGGCGTTTCCGCAACAGGTTGGGCATTGTTGGCACGCGCACCGACCGCAAATTGTTCGGCGAGTTCGATTTCGTGCCGCCCTTCCCGTTCCTGGATCACGAGACGTTCAGCGGCAAGGGCGGAACGGCGCGGGTGGAATATCAGGGCACGTTCGATCTGGATGACAACAACCAGCTTACCTTCGGTGCGGAAAGCGAACGCGATACCTATTCAGGCGAAGGCTTCGGCAACTTCCCTTCCGCGCTGGAACAGGGCGCGCGGCGCACGACGAGCGGTTTCGGACAATACCAGACCACCTTGTTCGATCAGCTCACGCTGACGGCGGGCGTGCGTTACGACGGCGACTCGCAATTCGGCGGACACACTTCGCTCAAATTCGCCGGTGCCTGGGCGATTCCGGACTGGGACACGATCATCCATGCGAATTATGGCGATGGGTTCAAGGCGCCCTCGCTCTATGAACTGTTCTCGCAATATTCCAATCCGCTGACCAATCTGAAGCCCGAGACCGCGCGCGGTTATGAAGTGGGCGTGAAGCAACGCCTGCTCGACGATCGCATCAGCGCATCGGTGACGTGGTTCTCGCGCAAGACGACCAACCAGATCGACTTCTTCTCGTGCCCGTTCTCGCCGCCGTTCCCGGTCGGATGCGACGTGCGGCCGTTCGGCTTCTACTACAATATCGGACATACGCGCTCACAAGGTGCCGAGTTCGAGATTGCCGCCGATCTGTTCGAGAACGTCACGGCATCGGTCAATCTGACCGACATGGCCTCGGAAGATCTCGGCCTGCACACCGACCTTGCACGGCGGCCACGCCTCACGGCGGGCGGCAGCATCTTCTGGACGCCGATGAAGGACGCCTCGCTGGGGCTCACGATTGCCCATGTGGGCGACCGGTTCGACCAGGCGCAGGAAGTGCAGCCGCTTGAAGGCTACACGCTCGTCAATGTGCTGGGTTCCTATCCGATCAACGACAACTTCGCGTTTTTCGGCCGGGTGGAGAACCTGTTCAACGACCGTACCGAGCCGGTCTTCGGCTATGGCGCGCCGGGACGGGCGGCTTATGTGGGGATAAGGGCGGCCTTCTAGGATCGCGTTCGGCGTGGCACAGTCCGGTGGATCGACATCCACCGGACTTGCTGCTCATGACATTTCAGAAACTGCTCATCGCCAATCGCGGTGAGATCGCCATTCGCATCGCGCGTGCCGCGGCCGACCTCGGCATCCGGTCGGTCGCCATTTTCTCGGAGGACGATGCGCAAAGTTTGCATGTGAAACTGGCAGACGAGGCCCGCGCGCTGAAGGGCACGGGTCCGGCGGCCTATCTCGACCTAGCGCAAGTGATTGCGGTCGCGAAGGAT
>DASZYI010000131.1:0-11947 GCA_035545475.1 Rhizomicrobium sp. | reverse complement strand
TCGGCGCGGCGTTTGCCCATATCCGGCAGGCGGATCATCGCGAGCGCGTCTTCGATGCGCGCGCTGCGTTCGGCTTTGCTCAAACCCGAACGCCGCAGGCCATAGCCGATATTGTCCGCCACATTGAGATGCGGAAAGATCGCGTAGGACTGGAACACCATGTTCGATGGGCGCTTGTTAGGGGGCAAGTCGGTGACAGCCGCGCCGTCGATATAGATTTCGCCTTCGCTCGGATATTCGAAGCCCGCGATCATGCGCAGCAGGGTCGTCTTTCCGCAGCCGGATGGCCCCAGCAGCGAAAAGAATTCGCCGCGCTTGATGGCGAAATCGGCGCGATCCACGGCTTTGACAGTGCCGAAGCGCTTGGTGATGTTTTCGATGCGGATATAAGCGTCGTCCACCATTGTCTCCTTACGCGCCGACCATGCGCTTGCCGTGCTGCCCCAATCCGCGCAGCCATTCGGCCAAAACCACCAGTACGCACGACACGACCAAGATCACCGCGCCCAATGCCAGCACCACGGGAAGTTTGTAGGGGAAGCGAAGCTGTCCCCAGATGTAAATGGGAAGCGTCGCATCCGTGCCCGCCAGAAAATAGGCGATCAGGAATTCGTCGAACGAGACGATGAAGGTCAGCAGCAGGCTGGAGACGATGCCGGGCAGAACAAGCGGGAAGGTGACGCGCCAAAAGGTCGTCCAGGCATTTTCGCCCAGATCGAGCGAGGCTTCTTCCAGGCTTTTGTCGAAGCCGTCGAAGCGCGACATCAACACCGTGATCGCGAACGGCGCGCAGATGAGGATATGGCCCAACATCACGCTCAACAACGAAAGCGGCATGCCCACTGCGTTGAGCAGGATCAACAGCGAAATGCCGAGCACGATGTCAGGAATGAACAGCGGCAGGCTGGTGAAGCCGAGCACGGCGGCCCCGCCCGGCAGGCGATAACGCGTCAGCGCCTTGGCGGCGAGAAGACCGAGCGCCGTCGACGCCATCGCCACGACAGCGCCCACCTTCAGGCTGTTCCACAAGGCCGCGTGCATGGCGCTGTCGGCCAGCATCTGGCCGTACCATTTGGTGGTGAAGCCCACGAGCGGGAAGGCGATGAAGGCGGAATCGTTGAATGAGAACAGCGGCAGGAACAAAACCGGCAGGTAGAGGAATGCCAAGTACAGCACTGCATAGAAGATAAGAGCGAAACTGCGTTTGGGCCCGCGCCGGCGCATCAGCGTGTCCTCGAAACGGCCAGGCGCACGGCCTGCACCGACAGAAGGGTCACCAAACCCACCGCCGCCATGCTGGCCACCGCAAGCGCGGCCCCCATGGGCCAGTTGCCGATCTTGGCGAATTGCACCTCGATCACATTGGCGATCATCACGCCGTCCGACCCGCCGACGAGCGTTGGCGTGACGTAATCGCCGGTGGTGGGAACGAAGATCAGAACGGCCGCACCGATAACACCCGGAAGCGACAATGGCAGGGTGATACGCAGGAAACGGCGGATCGGGCCATCGCCGAGATCGGAAGCCGCTTCGAGCAGCGAGCGGTCGATTTTTTCCAGCGAGACATAAATCGGCAGGATCGCGAAAGCGGCCCAGGCATGCGCCAGCGTCACCACCACGGCGGTCGTATTGTAGAGAAGGAATTCGAAAGGTTCGTGGATGATGCCGAGCGCCATCAATCCCGAATTGATCACGCCATTGTAACCGAGGATGATCTTCCACGCGAAGACGCGCAGGAGGTAACTCGTCCAGAACGGGATGGTGAGCAGGATCAGCCAGATGAATTTCGTGCGGTCCGAAACATGGAACGCCACGAAATAGGCCATCGGATAGGCGAGCAGCACCGTCACCACGGTGACGAGCGATGAGATATAAAGAGAGCGGTAGAAAAGTTCGCGATAGGTGTCGCGGGAGAAGACTTCGACGTAACGATCGAGCGTGAAGGTCTTGTCGAGAGCGAGCCCGTCCTGCGTCCAGAAACTGTAGATGGCGAGCAGCACCATGGGCGCGGCCATCGCCGCCAGCATCACCAGCACCGTGGGGCTGAGAAGGGCATAACCCCTCACCGCATCCGACCGGCGGTAAAGCATGGCGAGCCAGCGCACCAGCCCGCCGGAATACCGCCCGCCGATCACATCGACTGTCGCCAAAGAACCCACCGCCCAGCCTTACCGGAGTTTATTGTTAGGAAGCCTGGGAACCGGGTGCAACTTGTGATGTCCGCCCCGATCCTACGCCCCTGACAAGCCTATTGAATCTTGCCCCCAGCTAGGCAATAACCCGCGCTCGCTTGGACCGCGGGCGTAGCTCAGGGGTAGAGCATAACCTTGCCAAGGTTAGGGTCGGGCGTTCGATTCGCCTCGCCCGCTCCAAGTGAAAATCCTTCAAAAGCAGAGCGTTACGGTCGCTTTGGCGGCTGCAACCGCTCGCGCGGATCGGGAGCAAGCGGGGAGCGGCGCACGCGCGTTCTATAGCGTCGTCACCGGCGGCGGTCGTGGCTGGTAAGTGCGCTCGGTGGAGGGGGTGCCAACGCGGTGGGCCGAAGCGGTATGCGTGCTGCGCGGCTTTGGGCGGCTGCGATAATTCGAGCCCGCCAAGCGGCGCGAGCTCGAAAGCCGACCCCAACGACATTCTAAAAGACACAACGCGCATCCAGGTTGCGCGTTGTCCGTCAACCCCGCGGTAATCGATACAGTCGGAATCGTTTGCGGTCAGTGTTCGACGCGAGTGGTGGTTGTTGAGGATCGTAAAGTGGCGGGAATACATCACATCTCAAAGATATTCATACACATGTGAATGAATATTGACGCGACACCAAATCCCTGCCAGCTTCGTACCGTGCCGGAGAGCACATGTGGCCGCTTGAGGCGGTAAGGGGAGAGAACATCATGAAGCGCACGCTCAGTCTGTCGGCATCGGTCCTGGCGCTTGTTTTCAGCGGCGCGGTCCAGGCACAGACCGACACCACCGATACGTCGTCGAACGCTCCGACCGCCACCCAGACTGGCGGTATCGAAACGGTGATCGTCACCGCCGAACGGCGCAGCGAAAACCTGATGACCACGCCGATCTCCGCCGATGTGCTGACGGGCGGCGATCTCGTCAACAAAGGCGTGCTGAAAGTCGACGATCTGCAATTCATTTCTCCCAGCGTCACCGTCAACAATTTCGGTCAGGGCATCGACTTCAACATCCGTGGCATCGGCAAGGGCGAACACAACACGCAGACATTGACCGGCGTCATCACCTATCGCGACGGCGTGCCGAGTTTTCCGGGCTACCTTACGGAAGAGCCCTATTACGATATCCAGAGCGTGCAGATATTGCGCGGCCCGCAAGGTACATTCGTCGGCCAGAACGCGACGGGAGGTGCGGTGTTCGTCACCACCAACGATCCCGTGATCGGCGGCGGTTACGATGGTTACGTTATGGCTTCGCTGGGCAACTATACCGACGGACAGCTTCAGGGTGCGGTCAACATTCCGGTCAGCGATACGTTCGCGCTGCGCATCTCCGGTTTCGGAGAAGCGCGCGGCAGCTTCTATTCCATCACCGACAACACGCCGGCCGACAATTGTCCCGGCGGCAAATATGCCGGTTGCAAGCCCGGCTACAATCCGGGCGACATGCGTTGGGCGGCGGGGCGCATCAGCGCGCTGTGGAAACCGACCGATGCGCTCACCGTTTCGTTCAAATACGACGCGGATTATCTCGACAACGGCGCCTATCCGGCGAGCCCGAACTATGAGGGCTTTAAAGACCTTCCTTACGGCAGCGGTACACCCAATCCGTATTATTCAGACATTTTCCATTTGACCGCGAACGCGCCGATGTCGGCGATCGACCAGATGCAGCGGGCAGTCCTGAAGGCCGATTACGTGCTGCCCTCCGGCATCACCATACGTTCCATCTCCGGCTATCAGGTCGGCATGACAAGCTGGCTCACCGATCTCGACGGCACCGATTACGGCGCGCTGAACTACACGCCGCCGGCCGCGAATTGGACGTTCTACGACCATGTGGACGAAACAATCTATTCGCAGGAAATCAACATCATCTCGCCGGATACCGATCGCTTTACCTGGATCCTTGGCGCGTTTGCTCAGAACGATCTCTACAATTTTCCCGAAGGCCTGTTCTATACGGGCGTCCCGCACGGCGTGCTGGATTCCACGCTGTTCGGCAAGAACGAACAAATCTCTTACGCAGGTTTCGGCCAGGTCGGCTACAAAATCCTGGACAATCTGCAACTGCAATTCGGTGCGCGCTATTCCTACAATCGCACCACCAACAACGTGACGTGGAATCAATATGGCGCGGTCGCAGATGTGCACCAGTTCGCCAAATCCTATGCCTTCACCTATAAGGGGTCGATCAACTGGCAGGTGGATGAAGACAACTTCGTCTATGGCTTTGTCGCTACCGGCTACAAGCCGGGCGGACTCAATCCGCCGATCTACACGGTTGCGTTCCCGGCGCCCTTCGATCCCGAAAAGGTCACCGAATATGAAATCGGCTGGAAGGCGACCATGCTCGACGGCCATCTGCGCACGATGGTTGACGGTTATTACAACCGCTATCGCAACTTTATCGTGACGGTCGCCTATCCCGCCGCAGCACTTCCGATTGCGGGCTTCCTCACCGAAGTCAACGTGCCGAACGAAACCAAGGTCTACGGCCTCGAAGCGGAAGCCGATGCTGTGTTCGGCAAATTGACGTTAGGTGCAGGCCTCGGCCTTCAGCACTCTTCGCTTGGCGACTTCTACGCGGTGGACAGCCGCTCACCCGGTTTCGGCGGAACATGCGATCCTGCCACCGGCCCCGCCAGCCCGATCTCCCGCTGCGAGAATCTGGGCGGACGTCCGCTCACCTATGCGCCCTCCGTTTCCATCAATCTCAGCGCTCAGTACCAGTTCGACCTTGAAGGCGGCGACACGCTTACCCCGCGCGCCAACTTCAGTCATCAATCCGGCCAATGGGCGACGTTGTTCGACAACGCGTCCCTTGGCGACAAGCTGGCTCCGCGCGATCTGCTGGGCGCGCAGCTCGAATGGGTGCACGACGATTATGTCATCACCGCCTACGGCACCAACCTGACCGACCAGCACTACGAAGCCGCGCTTCTTTATCCGCTGCGTTTCGCCGGCGCGCCACGCCAATACGGCATCCGCGTCATGAAGGTGTTCTGATAAAACCGGCGGCCGCGGCGAAAAATGTCCGCGGCCGCCGTTCTCGGTAGTTCGTTCGAAATCGCTGATGCAATCCTACGCACTCACGGTAGACAAATTCCTCGACCACGCGGCCAAGTGGTTCCCGGCTTGCGAAGTCGTCACCGCCGGAACGCATCGCATCGGTTATGCGCATTTGCGAGAGCGCAGCAACAGGCTGTCTGGCGCACTGAAAGCGCTTGGTCTTCGCTTCGGCGACAGGCTCGCCACACTTGCCTGGAACACCCAGCATCATCTCGAAATGTATTATGCGGTGATGGGAGCAGGGCTTGTGTGTCACACGCTCAACCCGCGCCTCACCGTCGCCCATCTGGCAGCGATGGTGAACGAAGCCGAAGATCGTGTGCTCGCCGTCAGCGCCGATCTTTCTGGCTTGGCGGAACAACTTGCCGCCCAATGCCCTAGCATCGAAACGATTGTGTTTTTCGATGGCGATGCGCCAACCATCCCCAACCGCCGCACATATAAGTATGAAGCGCTGCTGTCCGATTTGGGCAAGGAAACGTGCTGGGGCGATTTCGGCGAAGAGGCGGCGTGCGGACTTTGCTATACCTCCGGCACCACGGGCGCGCCGAAGGGCGTGCTCTATACCCATCGTTCCAACTATCTCCACACCTTGCGCGCGTTACAGGCCGATGCCTTCGCGCTCACCGCTGCCGATTGCGTACTCGTTGCCGTTCCGATGTTTCATGCCAATGGTTGGGGTTTTCCCTTCGCAGCACCTGCTGCTGGCGCGAAATTCGTTCTCCCCGGCCGCCACAGCGATGGCGCCCATCTTGCCAGATTGATCCGCCACGAAGGCGTAACGGTTGCTGCTGGTGTGCAAACCGTGTGGCAAGGCCTGCTCGATCACCTGGATTCTGCCGGTGGCGATGTGCCCACGCTCGAACGCATTCTGATCGGCGGTTCCACCTGTCCGGATGCTCTGATCGCGCGGATGGAAGATCGTCTCAAGGCGCGGGTGCAGACGAGCTGGGGCATGACCGAACTTTCGCCGCTCGGCACCGTCGCGCCTGCGCGCGGTAAGGCCCGCGCCGTCGCATCTGGCCGGCCGCCTGTTGGCCTCGATCTCAAACTCACCGATGCGTCCGGCGCCACGCTTGTCCAACAGCGAAACGTCACTGGCCATCTGAAGGTCAAGGGCCAAAGCGTGGTCGACCGCTATTTCAAGGCGGAAAGCGATGCGCTGGATGGGGAAGGCTATTTCGACACCGGCGACCTGGCCATCATCGATGAGGATGGCAACCTCACCATTTCCGGCCGTTCCAAAGACCTCATCAAATCCGGTGGCGAATGGATCAATCCGGTGGAGATCGAAACCATCATTGGCCGTCAGCCCGGCGTGGGCCTGGTTGCGGTCATCGGCCGCGCCGACCCGAAATGGGGCGAGCGCCCCGTGCTGATCGTGGAGCCGGAGAAAAACCGCGTGCTCGACAACCAAAAGCTTCTGGCGGCGCTGCGCGGCAATGTTGCCGATTGGTGGATTCCCGACCGGGTGATTCAGGTGGCGCATATGCCGCTGGCGCCGACGGGAAAAATTGACAAAAATCGTCTTCGGGCGGAATACGCTAAGACGCAGGCAGGATAGGGCAGGGCTCTGAATCTGCCGGCCCATGCAACGAAGACCGGACAGATGACCAAGGCCAAGACTCTTCCCAAGAAGCCCGCCAAGAAAGCGCGCAAGAAGACATCGCGGACCAAGGCCGAACAGCGTGCCGAAACGCTGGAGCGCATCCTCGATGCGGCCGAACTCCTCTTCTCCAAACACGGGCTTTATGGCGTAACCTTGCGCGACGTGGCGCTGAAGGTCGGCGTCCACACTTCGCTGATGCACTACTATTTCGAGGACAAGCTCGCGCTGTTCAAAGCCGTCTTCGCGCGCCGGGCCAATGTCACCTCCGACCGCCGCATGAAAGCGCTCGACGAATATGAAAAGCGCGCAAACGGCAAGCCCACAGTTGCGGGCGCGCTGCACGTCTTTCTCGACACCGATTTCGACCTGTACAGCGAAGGCGGCGAGGGCTGGCGCAACTATGCCGCCTTCTGTGCCCAGCTCGCCAATACGCCCGAAGGTGCAGGCCTGTTCGACGAATATTTCGATCCCGTGGTGTTGCGCCTGATCGATATCCTGCAGAAGGCGCTGCCTCATCTTTCCAAGCGCGAGATCTTCTGGGGCTATCACTTCGTCACCGGCAGCCTGATGCATTCGCTCGCCCGCAGCGGCCGCATCGACAGGCTGTCGAGCGGCTTGTGCAAGTCTGGGGACTTCAAAGCCGTCAAAGCCCGCATGGCCGATTTCATGGCCGCGGGCTTTGCGACGCTGAAGGCCTGAGCGTTATTTGCAGGCCGGCGTCGCAGGCGGCAGAGGTGGCGAAACCAGTCCCACATTCCAGTTCCATGCAACCGCACCGCTCGCCTTGCGCCGGCAAACCACTTGTTCGTTGAGCTTGAACATGCCGGGCAGCAAATCTTGCGAAGGATGCGGCGTATCCGAGAACGCCATATAGCGGTGGTCCGGCCCGAACGGCGCCCAAACGGGAGCGTCTTCCGCAACCGGCTTGCCGTCTTTTGCAAAGCTCGTCCAATACTCGATCATCGCATCGGAGAGTGTGCGCTCGGCTTTCGTATCCGGGATTCTCGGCCAGAGCGGCGGTGTCTTGTCGAATGTGCCGAACATGAACGGCAATTCGCTCGCATGGAATCCATGCAGACCTGCCTCGTCCGCTGCCGGATAACCATGATCGAAGTAATAGAGATAGGCCGCTTCCCCAAGCGCCGTCTGGTTGCGCGCCAATCGCTCCGCCGTCCAGCCATAGAGTGCATCGCGTGTCGTGGCCAGAATGCTTTCCGGCATGTTGGTGCTCGGATAAAGTTTCAAAAACGCATCGGCGAGGTCGCCATAGCTTGCCCGGATCTTCTTTTCGTAATCGGCTGGGCTCGCAGGCGTCGGCGGCACAAGAATGCGCAGCGACCGCACCTCGCCGCTGTTGAATCCGGCCAGCAGCGGCACATGGGCCTGCTCGCCCTTGTCGAACACATCCACCAGCTGTCCGGTGAGGATATGCCCATCCACCACGCCCAGCGGTGCAAAATGGACGGCGGCAGCAACCTGGTTCAAGGTTTTTGCGCTCACCGCGCGCAGCATTGCGATGTTGGTCGCGTGCAGCGCCGCCGACAACTGAGCGCCGGAATCCTCGGCCGGCGGAAGACCGAATGCGCTCCGGCCAAGTTCTGGCATCGAAATCATATAGGCGCTTTGCGCAATCGCCTTGGAAAATAGCCCGCGCGCAACGGGGGAGGCCATCAGATAAACAACACTCAATCCACCTGCGGATTCGCCAGCAATCGTCACATTCGTTGGATCGCCGCCGAAAACGGAAATGTTCTGCTTCACCCATTTCAGTGCTGCGATCTGATCGAGCAACCCATAATTGCCGGAGATATGCTGCGGCGATTCCGCATTGAGTTGGGGATGGGCCAGCCAGCCCAGAACGCCCACCCGATAATTGATCGTCACCACCACAACGCCATGTTCGGCCATTCGCGTTCCGTCATACAGAGGATCGCTGCTTGCGCCGCCCCAGAATGCGCCTCCATAGATCCAGAAGAAAACCGGCGCGTTCTTCGCGTTCTTCGGCGCCCAGATGTTGAGGGTCAGGCAATCCTCGCTCATCGCAACCGGATCGTGCGAGTAGACGCCTGCGGATGCGCCGCTCGGCTGAATGCACTCCGGTCCAAATGCGCTCGCGTCTTTTGCCTGAGCCCACCGCTCCAGGGGCTGTGGCGGGCGCCAGCGCAATTTTCCGACCGGCGGCTGCGCGTAAGGAATGCCTTTGAACACGGTGAGCGGACCTTGCGCCTGACCGATCAACGGCCCCGCAGGCGGATCAACGCTCACCGTTGCGGCGCTGGTAGATGAACCCGCGCAGGCAAGTATCGCCGCCAGAATCAATCGGCGAATGGTCATTGCGCCTCTTCACTTTCCTTTTTCAGCACTCTTGCCAGCCACAGAAACAGCAAGATCGCCAGAACATAAAACGGTGCCAGGCAATAGAATGCGAGCTGCAGCGAATGTTCCGGATGGTTGATATGGAAATGATCGCTCATCGCGCCCACAAAGGCCGGACCCACACCCATGCCGGTGAAATTCATCACCAGCAAAAGCAACGCGCCCGACATCACCCGCTGATCGGGGCGTACTTCCTCTTGCACAAGGGTAACCGACGACGACAGATAGAAGAAATTGAGGAAGGTCGGCCCAATCAGGAAAAGCAGCGCCACCTGCCAGGTTGGCGACCAGACAAACCCCAGAAAAAACGGAATGGCGAGCGCCAACGAAGCCGCCGGTATGAGCGCGTAAGCTTGTTTCGAAATCTTGGTGAAACGGTCGATCACATAGCCCGAAACAAGAATGCCGGAGCCCATCCCAAAGCCCACGACCAGCGCGGAATAAAGCGCCACCTCGCTCATGGTCATGCCCTTTTCGCGCATGACAAATAGTGTCGAGAAATTCCCCGAACCGTAGGTGATGATCTGCGTTACCCCGCTTGCGACCGCCGCGAGCACCAGCGACGGGCGCGAGAAATACATTACGATGGTCTGCCAGAAGCTCGAAGCCGGCGTTTCCATGTCACCGCGATGCGAATCAAGCCCGCCGCGCACCGGTTCGCGTACGACGAGCACAATCAGCAACGCCGATACGAGGCCTGCACCGCCAAGAACGATGAACGCATCGCGCCAGCTATAAGCCGCGGCAATCGACGCTCCGAACGCAATACCCAACGCCGCCCCGATCGGCGGACCGAGATTATAGATGCCCAGCGCCGTGCCGCGTTTTCCCGACGGAAAATAATCGGAAATGATCGCATAAGAAGGCGGAACGCCACCTGCCTCGCCGAACCCCACCGTCATGCGTGCGACAGCGAGTTGCGTGTAGTTCGAAGCGACGCCGCAAGCCATGGTCGCGGCGCTCCAGATCGCGCAGGCGGCCGTCAACACCCACACCCGATTGGTACGATCCGCGAGCCAGCCGACGGGAATCGAGATGAAGCAGTAAAATAGCGCGAAATAAAGCCCGCCAATCAACCCCAACTGACCGTCGGTGATGTGCAACGTATCCTGTATGGGTTTGGCCAGGATGGAGAGCAAAGAGCGATCGAGAAAGTTCAGCACATATACAAAACACAGCATTCCCAGAACGATCCAGGATTGCGCACCTGGTCGCGTTCCAAGTTGTTGCGCCTTGGCTGCCGTTTTCGATTTCGTAAGAGCCGCCATTTTCAGAGTCTCCGCTTACGACAAGCGGAGTAGAAGGAAAGGGGAGGACAAAGGTGATTTTGCGCTCTTTCGATCACCGGGCCCCCTTGGTGCAGCGTGGCTGCTTTCAGGAAGCATTATGAAGAGGAAGGGATGGCTGTCAAATTCATTGTCATGTGAATGAATATTATAAGCGTTCATGCAGGGCGTTGCGGGGCGAGCACGCATGTTCGGGGAGTTCAAAAATTTGGCGCAGAATTGATACAACCGCCCATTATCGAGGTGCGGAGATAACCAGCAGACCGGTCCGCAAGTTGGGGTTGGGGTCTGGCGTTCGACTCACCTGGCCCGCTCCAAGCGAAAATCCTTCAAAAGCAGAGGGTTAGCGCGATTGACAATGAGCGCTTGCGTTCTCGCTGCGCTTTTCTCAAAGCACGGGAGGGAGCGTAGGGAACTTTGGCCGTGCCATCGCGTATTGGTGTGCGGGGCCGGGTAGCCATCCAAAATGTCAAGCTTGCAGCCCTTATTGGGGATGTTTGTGCCGTGAGCCTTCACCGGGGGATCGGGGCCGAAGTCTTCCGTCCGATCAAGGGGGAGATGGCCCGGCGAATCTGCGCGTTGGATTGGAGCCGATCGCCCCTCGGTCCTGTCGAAACGTGGTCGCCTGCGCTTCTCAACGCCGTCGCACTTTTGCTTCCGGCACAAGCCCAGATCGTCTTGTTCTGGGGGCCGGAATTCGTCGCGCTCTACAACGACGCCTATGCGCCCAGCATCGGCGACAAGCACCCGCGCGCATTGGGCCGGCCTGCGCGCGAGAACTGGTCGGAACTTTGGCAGGATCTGGAGCCGTTGCTTCGAAGCGTGCGCGACACGGGCGAAACGTTTTTCGCCAAGGACCGGCCCTTTTATATCGAGCGCCATGGCGGCGTGGGCGAAACGGCGCATTTCGATGTCTCATATTCGCTGGTGCGCGAACCGGACGGCTCGCCCGGCGGCGTTCTGTGCATCGTCTCCGAAACGACGGAGCGCGTGCGCGCGGAGCAATCGTTGCGCCGCACGGAAGAGCGGGTGAGGCTCGCCACGGAAAACGCCGGTATCGGATTGTGGGACATCGACGCCAATGACGGCATCGACTTCTCCTATTCGCGCAAAAGCTCGGCTTTCGTCATGGCGCGCGGCGAGCGCGTGCCGTTGAGCCATCTGCTGAAGCATCTGCATCCGGAAGATGCTCCCAAATTCCAGGCAGCTTACGATGCAGCCCGCGATCCCGCGCAACGCGCGATGATGGATATCGAATATCGCGTGATGCCGATGGGCTCCACGCCCATGCGCTGGATAAAGGTGCGCGGGCGCGGCGTGTTCGATGCCGATGGAAAATGCGAACGCGTCAGCGGCACGGCCTTGGAGATCACCGCCGAACGCGAAACGCAGGATGCGCTCGCGCACAGCGAGGAGTTGTTGCG
>DASZYI010000130.1:0-5191 GCA_035545475.1 Rhizomicrobium sp. | reverse complement strand
GGGTCCGTAGCGACAGCGTGCGGACCGACAACGCGCCTCAGCGCGTTGGCGGGTGGGGCCCGCGCAACAAACTCCGACCCCAACCCCTTGAATCCAAATAGGAATAATTTTTCTATAAATAGCCTTGAAATGGGATTGATGTTGGACTATTTTCCATTTTGCAGGATTTTAGAGGACCAACACACCCCAACACGCAGGCACCCCGGCGACGGCTGGATTTCCCTGTAACGCGACATGAGACAAAACAGGGATAGGGGCGTCACCTCATGTGCGCCACGCGTCTCCCGCCAGTTTCTGCCAGGCCTCTTTGCGACGACTGCACGCCATAGCGCGGCACGGGGCGCATTGCCGCCACGGCGTCAGGGGCGAAGGGATAGGTCTTGCGGGATAGGCTGATGTGCGGGTGTCGATTGTTACGAAAATGTGCCCCGCTGCTGACGCTTTGACCTCCGCCTCGCCATAAGTCGCGCCCGCGATACTGTGGCGGGGCGGAGGCATATTTGGGGATACGGAAAGCAGGGCGGCCCTGTCCCCCGAAGCTCGCAGAGCTTAGGGGGAAGGTATAGCCGGGGTAGGATCAGGCCGCTGCGCGAGCGCCCGCGAGAAGCCCGGCGCGCATCCTGAGCATCCGCCAGACCAGTGCGCCCGCCACCTTCGACATGCGCCCCTGCGGATCGGCGCCGACCGCCTTGGCGATCATCTGAACCAGCTTCTTGATGTGGTTCGGTTGGTAGATCACCAGTGCCTTGGATGCCGAGAGCCGCGCGCAGGTGGGACGGTCATACGGAACGGAAGGGTCGATGTTGGCGGCATAATAGGCATACGCCAGTTCGTCGTCGTCGGACTCGTTCACGCGCATCACCGCGATGATCAGCTTGCGCCAGAAGGGAAGGTCCGGCTCATTCTGTCTGTGAAGGATTTCGTAGAAGAGCTTGTAATGCCTGAATTCATCGGCTGCGATGCGTCCGGCGATTTCCTTCAGCACCGGTTCGTTCGTCGCGTCCTTCATGGCTGTGTAATAGGACGAGGTGCCCGACTCCACGACGCAGCGCGCCACCATTTCGCCCCGGCGCGAACCGCGCACCGAACCGCCGTCGCCTTCGAAATGCGGGGGTTTGTAACCGGCGCGGAAGCGCGAAACCGCTCGCTGGAAATCGAATGACGGATCGGCGAGTTCGCACCACCGTCCGAGCGCCATGCCGTGCTGGACTTCTTCCTCGCCCCAGCGGCGGATGTCGGACAAGGTGCGTTCGTCGGAGAGTTTGAATACGCGGCACAAATAGGCGACGTAGTCCTGCGCGTTGTACTCGACCAGCGACGCAGCCTTCACCGCGGCAAGCAAATCGGCCGACACCGCCTTCGGATCGAAGCGGCTCCAGGCAATATCGGTGAGCGTCCAGCCCGATGTGTAGACGGCTCCAGCCGCCATGGGGATCACCTTCTACGCAGGTCTTTGAGTAAACGATTTATACCAAAGGCAGTTTCGGGCCGGAACCCTTTCTTCGGGCTGGACTCCGTCCCATATCCCCATTCTTGTAACGGTCTCAGAACAGGGCCGGGGGAATGAGACGCCTTTTCACCGCTGCGAAGGTGCGAAAGCTTGACCGCATTGCGGTGGGCTATCTGGTGGCCGCTTGGGTGGTCGTACAGGCCGGTTCGATTGCGTTGCCCGCTTTCGATGCTCCGCCCTGGGCTATGAAGCTGCTCATTGCAGCGTCTGTGGTGGGCCTCCCGCTCACCCTGTTGGTCGCATGGTTCTGGCGGATCGCGGCCGAGCCCGACGACCCCACGGACAACGCGCCGCACCCGCTTTGGGGCCGGACCGAACTCCTCCTGGTGGGTCTGCTGGCATTCGTGGTCGTGACCGGCGCCATCGAATTTGCCTTCTTCTTCCGCTCGCCCCCCGCCCAGCCCACCACCCCTCCACAAGTGGCGAAGGCCTCTCTTGCGTCCATAGCTGTCCTCCCCTTCGCCAATCTCTCGGGCGATCCCGAAAAGCGCTATTTCAGCGATGGTATCGCCGACCAGCTCATCAGCGAGTTGTCCAAAACGCCCGCGCTGCGCGTTGCATCGCGCACGTCGTCCTTCGCGCTGGCTGGAAAAGCCATCGACGTGAAGACGATAGGCAAGACGCTCAATGTAAAAACGGTGTTGGAGGGAAGTGTTCGGGAAGAGGGCGGACGTGTTCGCATCGCGGCCCAGCTCGTGAATGCGTCGGACGGTTTCGAAGTGTGGTCGAACACTTACGACCGCGACATGAAAGACATTCTGGCGTTGCAGGACGAGATTGCGCGTTCCATCACAGCAGCGCTCGCTGAAAAGCTGGTGCGCAAGGATCTTCAGAAAGCGAAACACCCCAAACCGCATCTCATCGATCCGGATGCCTATCGCGATTATCTTTTGGGTCAATTCTTTTTCGCGCAACGCAGCGAAGGCAGCATGGCCCGCGCCATCGAATTATTCGACAAAGCCGCGCGAAAAGCGCCCGACTTTGCCGATGCCTACGCTTCGCTCGCAGACGCGCACGCGTCCATGGCGTTCAACTTCGAAATTGAAACCCATATCGCGCCCGCCCTTTACGCGGTGAAACAGGCGCTGGCGATCGATCCGAACAACATCGTGGCCCTTTCTGCGCACTCCACTGTCAGCCTGGCGTTGTGGAAATGGATGAATGCGGCAGAAGACATTCGCCGCATACAGCACCTCGCACCAAATAACGCGCAAGTTTGGCACAACAGTTCGATTTTCTACGGCTATTTGGGTCTGCCCGACCTTGCGATTTCCGCAGCCCAGCGCGCTGCCGATCTCGATCCGCTTTCCTATATCGACCGTTCCAATCTTGCGAACTACGCAATTGCCAGCGGGCACCCGGAGCAGGCCTTGAAGTTTGCGCGTGAAGCGTCCGAACTGCAGCCAGGTAACACGGGCGGCCTGGCGGTGCTTTGTGAGGCGCTGGCCGCCTCAAAGAATTTCGAGGAAGCAGAGCGCGTTCTCGACCAGATAACCACTCTGACGGTAGAAGAATCGCGCGTTGGCGATCGTGTGGCGTGCCAGTTTTGGATTGCAGCCTATTCCGGCGACTTGAAGGTGGCTCGAGGCATCGTGAATGAAGTGACGCCTAGCTTTCCCGACAATGGTGTTTCCGCCTTCGATATTAGCACCGGGTATCGGATACTGAGGGACAGCGACAATGCTCTTGCGTGGTATGTGCGTGCCATAGACAACCGCGAGCTGGCCGCCCTACCGGCGCCTTATCTTGCCAAAGGTCCGCGGGAGATATTCAATCAGCCGGACTGGGTAGAAGTACGTAAGCGGCCGGAAGTGATCGCATGGGAAAACGCGCGCAAGAAGGTCGCGCGCGAATTCGGTTCCAAAGTCGGAGGTTCTTGAGGCTTACAACGCGGCGCGCAGACCGTTCAGCGCATCGAGCGTTGCCACAAGGCGCGAACGCTCAAGCTCTGTCTTGGCGACGAGCAGATCTTCCTTTGTATCGGCGATGCGCTGGTCAACAGCAGCGACGTCAACGCCTGCGATGGGGAAAGCTTCTTCCGCGAGCACGGTGAGTTTTGCCGGACCGATATCGGCAAAGCCGCCCATTACGAAAAACCGCTCGTCTCCGCGAGCGCCACCCTTCACTTCGATAACGCCGGGCCGCAACGTGGTAATGAGCGGCTCATGCCCCGCCAGCACGCCGAGATCGCCTTCGGTACCGGGAAGCGTGACCATCTCTGCATCTTCCGAAAGCAGAAGACGCTCCGGGGAGACCAGGTCAAACGGAATTTTCTCGGCCATGAATTATGCCGCTTCCGCCGCGAGTTTCTGTGCCTTCTCGACAGCTTCTTCGATGGCGCCCACCATATAGAACGCCTGTTCAGGCAGGTGGTCGTATTCGCCATCGACGATCGCCTTGAAGCTGCGGATCGTGTCTTTCAATTCCACGAACTTGCCGGGCTGGTTGGTGAACTGCTCGGCGACGTGGAACGGCTGCGAGAGGAAGCGCTGGATCTTGCGCGCGCGCGCCACGATCAGTTTGTCTTCTTCCGAAAGTTCGTCCATGCCGAGAATGGCGATGATGTCTTTCAGCGCCTTGTACTGCTGCAGCACTTCCTGCACGCGGCGGGCGATGGTGTAGTGCTCCTCGCCGATCACCTGCGGATCGAGAATGCGCGAGGTGGAGTCGAGCGGATCCACCGCCGGGAAGATGCCAAGCGAAGCGATATCGCGCGACAGCACGGTGGTGGCATCCAAGTGAGCGAACGAGGTCGCGGGCGCCGGATCGGTCAGGTCGTCGGCCGGAACGTAAATGGCCTGCACCGAAGTGATCGAACCCTTGGTGGTCGAGGTGATGCGTTCCTGCAAATTGCCCATTTCGGTCGCGAGCGTCGGCTGATAACCCACGGCCGAAGGAATACGGCCGAGAAGTGCTGACACTTCCGAACCTGCCTGCGTGAAGCGGAAGATGTTGTCGATGAACAGCAGCACGTCCTTGCCTTCCTGGTCGCGGAAATATTCCGCCACCGAAAGACCGGTCAGCGCCACGCGGGCACGCGCGCCCGGCGGCTCGTTCATCTGGCCGTACACCAGCGCGCACTTGCTGCCTTCGGTCGAGCCATTCTTCTTCGGGTCCACGTTCACGTTGGACTCGATCATTTCGTGATAGAGGTCGTTGCCTTCGCGCGTACGTTCTCCAACGCCTGCCAACACCGAATAACCGCCATACGCCTTGGCGATGTTGTTGATCAGTTCCTGCATGGTCACGGTCTTGCCGACGCCCGCGCCGCCGAACAGTCCGATCTTGCCGCCCTTCGTGTAGGGGCAGAGCAGGTCGATGACCTTGATGCCGGTGACGAGAACTTCAGCCGTGCCGGCCTGTTCCGCAAAGCTCGGTGCTTCGCGGTGAATGACCGAAGTGTGTTCAAGGCTGATCGGACCAGCTTCGTCGATCGGCTCGCCGATGACGTTCATGATGCGGCCGAGCGTTGCCGGGCCAACCGGCACGCGGATCGGCGCGCCTGTGTCGGCCACCTCCTGACCGCGGACGAGACCTTCGGTCGTGTCCATGGCGATGGCGCGCACCGTGTTTTCGCCAAGATGCTGCGCCACTTCGAACACAAGGCGCACTTCCTTGCCGGTGCGTGCGTCGGTGTTCTTGGTTTCGAGCGCGTTCAGGATCGCGGGCAGGTGTCCATCG
>DASZYI010000129.1:0-11645 GCA_035545475.1 Rhizomicrobium sp. | reverse complement strand
ATTCTTACGTCCTTGACACCAAATACCCCCAACCCTATGGTCCGCGCGCCTTCGAGAGCCGGGGGCTCCGTGAACCGAGAACGGTTGCGACGCAAAATTTGTTGCGAAGCACGGGGGCGTCATGACCGACCCTGAACATCGCGATCTCGAAAAACTGGGGCAGAAGCTCGATGAGGTCCGCCGGCGCGAGGCCGCGCGCGCGAAACCCGCGCCGCCATCCTCTCTCGGGATCGCCTTCCGTTTCGCGACGGAAATGGTCACGGCCCTCATCGTTGGCGGCGTACTGGGTTGGTTTCTGGACTGGGTGTTCGGAGTCCATTTCCTGGTGATTGTGTTTTTCATTCTCGGCGCGGCCGCCGGCATCCGTAACACGATGCGTGCGGCCTCCGAGTTAAACGCCGAGATGGCGGCAGCGCCCAACGCGCCCACCATCAAGGATGAAGACGACGAGGAGCGTTAAAGGCCCGTGCAGATCAACCCGATGGAGCAATTCCGGGTCGAGCCGATCATTCCGCTGCATATTGCGGGCTATGACGTTTCGTTCACCAACCAGGCGCTCGTCATGTGCGTGGTCGTGGCCGCGATCTCCATCTTCATGTTCATCGCCACCTCGAGCCGCAAGCTTGTTCCGAGCCGCACGCAGTCGCTGGCCGAGATCTCCTATGAATTCGTCGGCGACATGATCCATTCGGCGGCGGGCGAAGAGGGGTTCAAGTTCTTCCCGTTCGTATTCACGATCTTCTTCTTCGTGCTGTTCTGCAATTTCTTCGGCCTGATCCCAGGCGTGTTCACCGTGACGAGCCAAATCGCGGTGACCTTTGCGCTGGCCTCTCTGGTCATTCTTGCGGTGATCGTCACCGGCTTCATGCGCCACGGCATCGGTTTCCTGAAACTGTTCGTGCCGAAAGCGCCGCTCGCGCTGCTGTTCTTGCTGGTGCCTATCGAACTTATCTCATTCCTCACCCGCCCCATCAGCCTCTCGGTGCGTCTGTTCGCGAACATGCTCGCGGGCCACACCATGCTGAAAGTGTTCGCAGGCTTCGTCATTGCGCTGGGCGGCGCGGGCGGGATTCTCACGGCGTTGTCGATTGCGCCGATGCTCCTCATCATTGCGATCACGCTCCTCGAATTGCTGGTCGCATTTTTGCAGGCCTATGTGTTTGCGATTCTGACCTGCATCTATCTTTCTGAAGCGTTGCACCTCCACGATCACCACTAAAAGGGATTCATGACTATGAGCGTTGAAGCAGCAAAAATGATCGGCGCGGGCCTTGCCTGCATCGCTCTCGTCGGAGCGGGCGCCGGTATCGGTAACGTGTTCGGCTCCTATCTCTCGGGCGCACTGCGCAATCCGGGTGCCGCTGCGAGCCAGACGACCAACCTGCTCCTCGGCTTCGCGCTCTGCGAAGCGACGGGTCTGTTTGGTCTCGTGATCGCGCTGCTGATCCTGTTCGCGTTCTAAGACAATGGCCGAAGCACCCGCCACCACGACCGGCACGGAGCAGCCGCATCAACCGGCGGGCTTCCCACCGTTCAAGACGGAGACGTTTCCAGCCCAGTTGTTCTGGCTGGCAATCACGTTCGCCGTTCTCTTTGTGGTGATGTGGCGGGTGGCCGTGCCAAAGATCGGCGGCATCATCGGCGACCGCAAGGCGAAGATCGCGGGCGATCTTTCGCTTGCCGAGGCCCATCGCAAAGCGGCGGAGCAAGCCTCCGCTGCTTACGACGCGGCAATCTCCGCGGCGCGCCAGAAGGCGATGAAAGCCGCCAACGACAACCGTGCCCAGATCAACGCGGAAGTCGATCGCGCCAAGGCGGCCGCGGAAGCAGACGCTGCTGCTGCCATGGCGAAAGCGGAAGAACGCATCGCCGCTTCACGTGCCGAAGCCCGCACGCATGTCACGACTGCTGCACAGAACGCCGCCATTGCCATCGTGAACCGGCTCACCGGCGACACGGTTTCGCCAGACGACGCGGCAGCCGCCGTGCGCGCAAGCCAGAACTAAGGGACCGTCATGGAATTCCTGCACGAAGCGGAAACCTGGGTCGGCCTCGGCTTTGTCATCATCGTCGGTATATTGCTCTATCGCCGCGTGCCGGCGTTTGTTGGCGCAGCCCTGGACCGTCGTGCCGCCGCGATCTCCAAGGAACTGGATGAAGCCAAGCGGCTGCGCGACGAAGCCGAAGCCGTTCTTGCCGAGTACAAGCGCAAGGCCCAAAACGCCGAGAAAGAAGCCGAAAGCATCCTGACGGAGGCAAAGGCCGAGGCCGAGCGCTTTGCTGCCGATGCGCGCGCCAACCTCTCCCTTCAGATCGAGCGCCGCGCCAAGCAGGCCCAGGAAAAGATTGCGCAGGCCGAAGCCCACGCAATGGCCGAGATTCGTGCATTGGCCGCAGATGCTGCTGCGGCGGCTGCCGAAAAACTCATCACCGCGCGCCTGGACGAACAGCGGGCCGCCAATCTCGTCAGCGAGAGCTTGAAAGAGCTTTCGGCGAAGCTGAATTAAGCCGCCAGCAAATACCAGGCAAACAATGCAACCATGATCGCGTCGGCAACGACCGCCGTCATCGCGTTCATGCCGCGATAGCCCTTCGATAACGTCAGAACGATGAAGCCTGCCTTGCCAGCAATGGAGTAGAGCAGGATCGGCAGCCGCGTTTCGGGGTGGTAAGCGGCGTAGATCAGCATCAGGCCGGACGCGGCGATCATTTCGCCCCAGCTTCGCGACACGAGATCGGCCACCCTGCCCTCTGCTGTCTCGCCGAATGTCGCGCGCAATGCAAAGCGCGGCGCGAGCATCATCAACACCATACTGAAGGTGAGGATGCCGGAAACGAGGAGGACTGGTTGAATGTTGTTCAATATCCAGTCCATGGCGTTTCCGTTCAGGGTTTTTCCGGGGTGACGACGCGGATGTGAAGTTCGCGCAATTGCTTGGCCGAGACGGGGCTTGGTGCGCCCATCATCAGGTCCTGTGCCTGTTGGTTCATGGGGAACATGGTCACTTCGCGCAGATTTTCTTCGCCTGCGATCAGCATGACGATGCGGTCGATACCCGGCGCCGTGCCGCCGTGGGGCGGTGCGCCATACCGGAACGCATTTAACATGCCGCCGAAGCGTGCTTCGGTTTCCTCGCGCGCATAGCCTGCGATCTCAAATGCCTTCAACATCACGTCGGGATCGTGGTTGCGGATCGCGCCGGACGACAATTCGATACCGTTGCAGACGATATCGTACTGGAACGCCTTGATGCCCAAGATGGTGTCGGCATCGGTCTTGTCCAGCGCCATGAACTTTTCGCGGTCGAATTGCGGCATGGAGAACGGGTTATGCGAGAAGTCGATGCGCTTCTCGTCTTCGTTCCACTCATACATCGGGAAATCGACGATCCAGCAGAATTTGAATTCGTTTTCGTTGATCAGCCCAAGTTCGCGGCCCAACCGGATGCGTGCCTGACCAGCCAGCGCCGCAGCACGTTCCTTACGGTCCGCTGCGAAAAATAAAGCGTCACCCGCCTTCACGCCCGCCTTCGCGGCCATCTGTGAAAGTGCGTCCGCCGGGATGAATTTCGCGATCGGACCTTTGCCGGTCAGCTTACCGCCTTCTTCGTCGAAAACGATATAGCCAAGGCCAGCCGCGCCCATCTCGCTGCGCGCCCAATCGTTCAGTTTGTCGAAGAAGGAACGTGGCTGCGAACCGGCACCCGGTGCTGGAATAGCGCGCACCACCTTGTTCTTGAAAGCTTTGAATTCAACGTCGTCTCGCGCGAAAACCTCGCTCACGTCGGCGATGACGATGGGATTGCGCAAGTCAGGCTTATCGACGCCGTATTTCAGCATCGAATCTTCATAGGTGATGTGCGGAAACGGCGCGGGCCATACTTTGCGGCCATTGGCGAATTCCTCGAAGACGCCATGCAGCACAGGCTCGACGGCTGCGAACACGTCGTCCTGGGTAACGAAGCTCATTTCGAGATCAAGCTGGTAGAACTCGCCCGGGCTACGGTCGGCGCGCGCGTCCTCGTCGCGGAAACAGGGCGCGATCTGGAAGTAGCGGTCGAAGCCCGCCACCATGATGAGCTGCTTGAACTGCTGCGGCGCCTGCGGCAGTGCGTAGAACTGGCCCGGATGCAGGCGCGACGGCACGAGGAAGTCGCGCGCACCTTCCGGCGACGAGGCCGTCAGGATCGGCGTCTGGAATTCGGTAAAACCCTGATCGATCATTCGCCTACGAATGGACGAGATCACCTTCGAACGTAGCGTGATGTTCTTGTGAATACGCTCGCGGCGCAAATCGAGGAAGCGGTATTTGAGACGCGTCTCTTCGGGATATTCCAGTTCGCCGAACACCGGCAGTGGCAATTCCTGCGCCACGGATTGTATCGAAACCTGCTCGATTCGGATTTCGATTTCCCCCGTAGGCAAATCCTTGTTCACGGTATCGGGCGTGCGCGCCACCACTTTGCCGGTGACGGTCAGAACCCATTCGGCGCGCGCCTTGTCCGCTTCGGAAAAGGCGGCGGCATCGGGTTCCACTACACATTGGGTGATTCCATAGTGGTCGCGCAGATCGATGAACAGAAGCCCGCCATGATCGCGGCGGCGGTTCACCCAGCCGGACAGCCGCACGGTTTCGCCTACCTGCGAGGCCCGCAGTTCTCCACAGGTATGGGTGCGATAAGCGTGCATGTCCGGCCCTCGAAAAGCGGGGTATGTGGCGGGCGTGGGCCACCTTAGTCAAGGGCGCTACCCAACTGTCGCAAATGGCAGTTAACCTGCCGGGATCAAAGGGGATTTACGACCTTGAACCGACTCATTTCCGCTACCTTCGCGCTGGCACTCGCCATCCTTCCCGCCCGCGCAGCCGACAAGCCGCACAACGTCGTCATCTTCGTAGCGGATGGCCTGCGCTACGACAGCGTGACGCCAGAACGCGCACCAGCCCTCTACGCCGCGAAAAGGCGGGGCGTCGATTTCATCAACAGCCATTCGATCTATCCCACCATTACCACGGTCAATGCATCCGCAATCGCGACCGGCCACTACATCGGAGATACGGGAAATTTCGGAAACTCGCTGTTCGCCGGACGCCCCGATTTCGGCAAAAGCTCGACGCCATTCCTGGAAGACGACGAAGTGCTGGGCCGCATGAACGCGGAGTTCAACGGCAACTACCTCAACGAAACCGCATTGCTTGCAGCAGCGCGAGCGGCTGGTTTCGCCACTGCCGCTGTCGGCAAGACTGGTCCCACCGCCATTCAAGATGTCACCGCACGCGACGGGACACAAACCATCGTTATCGATGATTCCATCGGAAAGCCGAACGGGCTTCCTGTTACGCCCGACATCGCCAAAGCCATCGCTGCTGCAGGCTTACCGCCGAATGCCCCCAAAACCGCGGTGCCGAATAACGATCAGAACAGCTACATGCTTACCGTGGCGACGAAAGTCGTGCTGCCGAAATTGAAAGCAAGCGGCAAACCATTTGTGCTGGTATTCTGGTCGCGCGATCCCGATGCTTCGCAACATGGTACCAAAGACAGCGCCGGCAAATTGCCGCTTTCGGAGAAAAGCGCTGCAAGGCATTACGGCATTAACGGTCCAAGTGCAGTGGCCGGGGTTCGCGATGCCAACGACACGTTTGCGGGACTGGTGAAAGCACTTAAGGCAGAGGGCCTTGAGCATACCACAAACGTATTTGTTACCGCCGATCATGGATTTTCGACCATTATCAAATCGGTGAATCGGAATGTGAGAAAAGCCGCCGCGTTCGAAACGGACAGCGGCGATTCAATCGACCTGCCCAGCGGGTTCGTCGCCATCGACATCGCCAACGAGCTGGACTTGCCACTGTTCGATCCGAATCTGAAACGCAATGTGGATTATCGCGCGGGCCATCATCCCGCATTCGGCAACGGCTTTATCGGCAACGATCCGAAAGCACCCGAAGTGATCGTGGTCGCCAATGGCGGTTCGGATTTGATCTACCTGTCCAGCCATAACGCAGAGGCGCGGCTTCGCCAAATCGTCGATTTTCTGACCAGGCAAATCTATGTCAGCGGCATCTTTGTCGACGATAAATATGGCGAGGTGCCGGGTACGCTGCCAACGAGCACAATCAACTATCGTGGCAGCGCCAAGACACCTCAGCCGGCAATCATCTTCAGCTTTGCGTCCTCTGCCTTGCCCGGCTGCAGGCCATTGCTACTTTGCGCTGCTGAATATGCCGACACGTCGCTGAAGACAGGCCAGGGGATGCACGGCAGTTTCAGCCGTGCCGATACGCGAAACTTCATGGCAGCCTTCGGTCCCGACTTCCGGCAAGGCTTCTCCGACCCAGCCCCCATCAGCAATGCTGACATCACGCCGACGTTGGCGGAATTGCTGGGACTCAAGATCGAGCCGAAAGGGGTTCTCACCGGCCGGGTGATTTCGGAGGCACTTCGTGGTGGCAAGACACCGGTCTTCACGCGGGAACACCTAGCGTCCGAGCCAGCAACCAATGGACAGATTACCCGGCTCGACCGGCAGAGGGCCGGAGGCCGGCTCTATTTCGACGCTGCAGGCTTTCCCGGGCGGACAGTAGGACTGTCAGGTCCCTAAAAATCGTCTCTGCAGCCGAAAATCTCATACGCAAGCCACCCGAATCCGCTATAGCCGATCTATGCGGATTGTGGATTCCACGGGGGAACTGGAAGCCCTCACGGCCGAACTGGCCAAGACACCTTACATCGCGCTCGACACCGAGTTCATGCGCGATCAGACCTACTGGCCAAAGCTCTGCCTGATCCAGGTGGCGGCGCCGGGGGTCGAAGCGATCATCGACCCGCTGGCCGCCGATCTCGACCTGTCGACGTTCCATGTGCTCCTCACCGACACCAGGATTATGAAGGTGATGCATGCCGCCCGTCAGGATATCGAAATCTTTTTCCATCAGGCGGGCGTCATCCCCGACCCGCTATTCGACTCGCAGGTGGCCGCGATGGTGTGCGGCTTTGGCGAAGCAGCGTCCTATGAGACGCTTGCCCGCAAACTCGCCCATGTCGAAATCGATAAATCAGCGCGCTTCACGGATTGGAGTCGCCGTCCGCTCAGCGCGCGCCAACTCGAATATGCATTGGCTGACGTCACACATCTGCGCACGATCTACGAAGCGCTGTCGAAGGATTTGGCACGCACCCATCGCACGAGCTGGGTAGAGGAAGAAATTGCGGCGCTCAAAGATCCCAACCTCTACCGTCTCGAACCGAAGGACGCGTGGAAGCGCCTCAAGCCGCGGACCTCAAGTAAAAAATTTCTCGCGATCCTTGCCGCCGTCGCTGCCTGGCGTGAACGGGAGGCACAAACCCGTGATGTACCGCGTAACCGCGTGCTGAAAGACGAAGCGATTTTAGAGATCGCCGCCCACCCGCCGGATGATGCAACTTCTCTCGAACATATCCGCGCAGTACCGAAAGGCTTCGGTGCATCACGTCAGGGCAAGGGACTACTCGAAGCCATCGCGGAAGGCCGTCATTCGCAGCCGCCGGAAGGCTTCGTGATGGAGCGACCACGACGCAAGCGCGAGCCCTCGCAATCGGCAATCGATTTGCTGAAAACCCTGCTTCGCCTGCGCGCCGAGGAAGCGCGCGTTGCTCCCCGTCTGATCGCCAACTCGGACGACATCGAGAAACTTGCCGCTTTCGAGGACGACGGTGTGGCCGCTCTCCACGGCTGGCGCGAAAACGTGTTCGGCCGCGACGCGCGTCTCCTGCGTGAGGGAAAGCTTGCTATAGCCCTTCAAAAAGGCGAAGCGGTGGTGGTGGAAACCGCCTAGGCCGCCCAATCCGACATCGGCGTCGGTGTTAATCCGAAACCGGATTCGAAATCCTGAAAGATCGTCACCAGCTCTTCGGCATCCGCTCGCCCCGAATGTCCTATCGGAAAACGATAGCGCCAAAAACTGGCGATATGCGAGATCGCACCCATTTTCTCGCCGATGGAAAGAAACATCGCCGGCGCGCCTAAAAGAAAGTCGCGAAAGGCGGTTGGCTCGCCATGTTCTACGAGCTTGGCATAGGCATTGTCGTAGACACGCAGCGTGTTGCTAACATGCACGCCGGTCTGGCGGATATTCTCGATGATGCGTTCTTTGGAGGCCCCGATATATGTAATGTATTCGGCGCTTAAGGCGCCGCCTGCTCTTACGGCCTTCAGTTCACGAACGACGTCGCGCAAATCCGGCCACAAATTCTGCATACACCATTTGTAGTAGAGGAATCCGCGCCAACTGAACACGCCTTCGCGGAACGCTTCACCGTCAAGCCCCAGGGTTGCCCGTAGCGGGGCAAGTTTCTCATCGACTTCGGTCGATAGCAGCGCGGAAACAAGTTTCGCCGTAGAAGATTCCTTGCCACCCAAACCCGCCAACTGGATCAGCGAACGTATGTTGGCCGAAACATACTCATACATCCGGCTCTTATCCGCCTGGCTGATCGCGAAATAACAATCTGCAATCTCGTAGTGATGGCTGCGCAGGTGCTCGCGCAACAGGAACGGATCGAGCGACGGCACCGCGTTGATGAGCTTTAACACATCGAGATCGCGATCCATCGTACCTTCGCGGTAATTGCCGATCTGCTGCATGGCTTCCTGAAAGCCGCGCTGTTCGAAGAAGAACGATCGGCCGCCCAACCGCAAGTCGTTCAAATCGAACGGTACGATCACCTTGGTCGCCACCGAGCGCGGCGACAGGAATAGATAGGTCTCGTCGGCCCGCACCCGATGCTTGAGCAGGATCGCCGCGTTCATCACCGGCGACTGGAAAAGCGGCCGTGCCCGGTAGTCCTCTTCGGCGCCGTGCTCCTTGGCGATTGCCATGAGATTCAGCACCCGGCTGGTCGAGGCATTGCCCAGCGCGCTCAGATATCGCACGGAACGGTCGAGATACATGGTTCCACCGGCCACTTCGAACCGGTGAGGATAGTCAGGTTTGCTTAACGCGAAGTTGGCCGGGCTGCAGGAAATTCACTCCTGGTCCGGTACAGCGGTCAGGAGGTCGTCGCCTTCTTCCTCCCCCGTGTAGGGGTCTTCGTCGGGCGAGAGCTCGTCCGACGGGCTGGGAACGTCCAGCCCGGAGGGCGGCAGGGCCTCCAGGAAGCCCGCGGCTTTAAGCTCGTCCACGCCCGGGAGGTGGCTTACGCTCTCCAGCCCGAAATGGACGAGGAACGCATCCGTGGTGCCATAGGTCACCGGACGGCCAGGGGTACGCTTGCGGCCCCTGATTTTGATCCAGCCAACCTCCATGAGTGCGTCCAGTGTGCCCTTCGATAGGGCGACGCCCCGGATGTCCTCGATCTCGGCGCGAGTCACCGGTTGGTGGTAGGCGATGATCGCCAAGGTTTCGATGGCCGCGCGAGAGAGCCGACGTTGCTCGGGCTTCTCCCGGCGAAGGAGGAAGGCAAGGTCAGGCGCCGTGCGGAATTGCCATTTTCCCGCAACGTTCACGAGGGTTACACCCCGCCCTTCATACAATCCTTGAAGCTCGGAAAGCAGCGCCTTGAGATTGGCCCCCTCAGGCAATGAGGAGGACAATGCTTTCTCATCCAAAGGTTCGGAGGCCGCAAAGAGAAGCGCCTCAACCATGCGCAGGTGCTCACCGGCCCGTTCCGGCTTCTTCGGTTCTTCTATCTGAATGTCTTCTTCTGTTGTCATTGCCTGCGCGATCTCGACCAAACGAACTGCCCGGTTCATGGCATTGCCTCCGCCCGTGGCGTCGTGCGGTCCTTCACATAGACCTCATCGAACGCCTTCAACTGCCGGATTTCGACCTTGCCGTCGCGTGCCAGTTCTAGGCATGCCAGCAAGGTGCTCGCAAGCGCCGAGCGCCGCCGCTCGCCGCCTGACCATTCGAACGGCAACAGCTTCGACAGCGTGTTCCATTCGGGAATTTTGCCCAGCATCCGCTCCAACCGCTCGCGCGCTTCTTCGATCAGGAGTACCGGGGCGTGCTTGGGCCGGTAGACCCCGCCACCCAGCTTGCGGACGCGTTGGGTCGAATAGGATGTAAGAAGATCGTAGAGCGTATCGGTTTGGGTGCGGAGCCGGACGACGTTGATCGGCTCCGGCATGCCACGCCCGAACACCTCGCGATCCAACCGATCGCGTGCCATGAGACGGGCCGCCGCTTCGCGCATGGCTTCCAGCCGCTGTAAGCGCCAGCGCAGACGTGCCGCCATCTCGTCCGCTGTGGGTTCGCCATCGGAATTGGCGGGCTGCGGGAGCAGCAAGCGCGATTTGAGATAGGCAAGCCATGCGGCCATCACGAGATAGTCGGCAGCGAGTTCCAGTTTCCGAGGGCCGAGCAATTCGATGAAGTGCAGATATTGTTCTGCCAGCTTCAGGACCGATATCTTCGCAAGATCGACCTTTTGGTTCCGTGCCAGTGTCAGCAGCAGATCGAGCGGGCCTTCGAAACCGTCCACCGCTACCACGAGCGCTTCTTCCGGCGCCACGTCGGTCTGCGGTTTGAAACTGTCGAAGGCTTCGTCGAATTCGCTCATGCGACGGACGCCATCAATTCGGCGAGGCGGCGTTCCGCCTTTACCCAGTTGAAATTGGCAGGCGACTTGAGGTGCGAAAGCGCGGTTTCGGTGCGCTTCAGACTCGCGCTCTCCAAAGGTCCAGCTTCCTGCGCCACTTCCTGCATCTCCGCGAATCCACCGTTGCAGTGGAGCACGACATCACAACCCGCGAACAGGGCTGCCTTGGCCCTGGAGCGAATCGAACCTGTGAGTGCCTTCATCGAAAGATCGTCCGACATGAGAACGCCTTCGAAACCAATCTGGCCGCGAATCACATCGCGAATCACTTTGGGGCTGGTGGTCGCGGGCCGGTTGTTGTCGATCGCGTCGTAGACGACATGCGCCGTCATCGCCATCGGACAATCTGAAAGGCTGCGGAAGGTCACGAAGTCGGATGCGCTGAGGGCATCCGCGCTGGCTGTGACGTGCGGCAATTCGAAATGCGTATCGGCTGCGGCGCGGCCGTGGCCGGGAATGTGCTTCATCACAGGCAACACGCCGCCATCCATCAACCCTTCGATCTGTGCGCGTCCCAGATCGATGATCGTCGAAGGCTCGAATGCGAAGGCGCGGTCTCCGATCACGTCGCTCGCACCCTCCACCGGCACGTCCAGCACCGGCAGGCAGTCGACGTTCAGACCTACCTCGTTCAGATCGTGCGCTATGAGGCGCGCGTTGAGATAGGTCGCTTCGCGAGCTCTCTCTGGATCGCTTGCATAAAGTTCGCCGAAGATGCGCGCAGGGGCATGTGTCTTCCATTCCGGCGGTTTCATGCGTGCGACGCGCCCGCCTTCCTGATCGATCAGGATCGGTGCGTTCGCATCACCCACGGTTTCGCGCAAGGCGTCGCACAAAGCGCGTAACTGCGCGCGATCCGCGATGTTGCGGGCGAAGACGATGAAGCCCCAAGGCTGCGCCTCACAGAAGAACGCGCGTTCGTCCTCCGTGAGCGTAAGCCCGGCGCAGCCATAGATGGCGCGCGTGCGCATGGAGGTGCCGCTTATCCTTTCGCGGGCAAGCAGCTTGCCCCTTCCGCCTTGAGCCTGGCGCAGAAATCGGCAGCCGATGCCTTGTCGGCAAAGG